>JAIBAP010000032.1 GCA_019695115.1 Caldilineales bacterium
TTGTATAGTCTCTCGTACGGCGGTTGGCATGGTTCTCTCCTTGCAGGAGCTTGTGGGAATGGTTTCCTGCAATCATGAACCATCCAGCCGCCTTTGTCACGTCAGCACTTAGCGGAAACTAAAGTAATAACTAATAACTGATAACCGCCTCTATTCGTGCCATTCGTCCATTCGTGTCATTCGTGATCGATCCATTTCGCAATTCGCAATTCGCAATCCGAAATTCCAAATCCGCAATTCATCCGAGGGTCTCATGTCCGAAATGCAATCATCTCGTTCTTTTCGCGCTGCCGTCAGCGGCGATCTGGCCGAACGCGCGGTCAACACCATCCGTTTTCTCGCCGCCGACGCCGTGCAGCAGGCCGATAGCGGCCATCCGGGGATGCCCATGGGCATGGCCGATGTCGCCTTCGTGTTGTGGACGCAATTCCTGCGCCACAACCCCGCCGATCCGGGCTGGTTCGACCGCGACCGTTTTGTCCTCAGCGCCGGGCACGGCTCGATGCTGCTGTACTCGCTCCTTCACCTCACCGGCTACGACCTGCCGCTGGACGAACTCAAACGCTTTCGACAGTGGGGCAGCAAGACGCCCGGCCATCCTGAATACGGCCACACGCCCGGCGTGGAGACGACGACGGGGCCGCTGGGCCAGGGGGCGGGCATGTCGGTGGGGATGGCCCTGGCCGAGGCGATGCTGGCCGCCCGCTTCAACCGCCCCGGCCACACCCTGATCGACCACTACACCTACGCCCTGGTCTCGGACGGCGACCTGATGGAGGGCGTCTCCTCGGAGGCGGCGTCGTTGGCCGGGCACTGGCGGCTGGGCAAGCTGATCTGGCTGTATGACGACAACGGCATCAGCATCGACGGCCCCACCGCGATCAGCTTCAGCGAAGACCGCGCCGCCCGTTTCCGGGCCTACGGTTGGGAGACCATTGCCGTGGACGGGCACGACCGCGTCGCCATCGCCGAGGCGATAGCTGCGGCCCAGGCCCAGGGCGAGCACCCCACCCTCATCCTCTGCCGCACCCACATCGGTTTCGGCTCACCCCACCGCCAGGACACCTCCAAAGCCCACGGCGAACCGCTGGGCGAGGCCGAGCTGGCCGCGACCAAAGCCAACCTGGGCTGGCCGGCCGAGTCGCGCTTCTTCATCCCCGACGATGTGTTGGCGCACTACCGGCAGGCAGGGGCCGATGGGACGGCGATGCAGGCAGCCTGGGAGTCGCGGCTGGCCGCCTACCGCGCCGCCTATCCCGCCGAGGCCGCCCACCTGGAGCGCGCCCTGGCCGGAGACCTGCCCGCCGATCTGGATGCGGCCCTGCCGGTCTTCGGCCCAGAGGTGAAACAGGCCACCCGCAATCTCTCCGGCCAGACGCTGGCCGCCCTGGCCCCGGTGCTGCCTGAGCTGGTTGGCGGCTCGGCCGACCTCACGCCCTCGAACAAGACCGATTACAAGGGGGTGAAGGATGTGCAGGCGGGCCAGTTCGAGGGCCGTTATCTGCGTTTTGGCGTGCGCGAGCACGGCATGGGCGCCATTCTCAACGGCATCACCTTGCACGGCGGCCTCATCCCCTACGGCGGCACCTTCCTGATCTTCAGCGACTACATGCGGCCCAGCATCCGCCTGGCGGCGCTGATGGGCGTGCGCGTGATCTACATCTTCAGCCATGACAGCATCGGCCTGGGCGAGGATGGCCCCACCCACCAGCCCATCGAGCAGTTGCCGGCTCTGCGCGCCATCCCCAACCTGGCGGTGGTGCGCCCTGCCGATGGCAACGAGACCGCCCAGGCCTGGAAGCTGGCCCTGGGCCGGCGTAGCGGCCCCACCGCCCTGCTCCTCACCCGCCAAAACACGCCCACCCTGAGCACGCCGCAGCAGGCGCAAGGCGTCTTGCGCGGGGGCTATGTCCTGTCCGAGCCGGGCGAGGCGGCGCCGGAGGTGGTGTTGGTCAGTTCGGGTTCCGAGCTGGAGCTGGCGGTGCAGGCGCAGGCGCAGCTGGCCGAGGATGGCATCGCGGCGCGGGTGGTCAGCCTGCCCTGCTGGGAGTTGTTCGAGGCTCAGCCCGAACCCTATCGGCTGGAGGTTTTCCCGCCCGAGCTGCCGGTGGTGGCCATCGAGGCCGCCGCTCCCTTCGGCTGGGAACGCTACGCCGACCGGGTGATCGGCATCGCCCGTTTTGGCGCTTCCGCCCCCTACCAGACGATCTACGAGAAGTTTGGCATCACCGCGGCGGCGGTGGTGGAGGCGGCGCGGGAGTTGGTGTACGAGGGGGAGTAGAGGGCAGGCGAGCCGGTGCGACGCACTTTGCTGCCATCGTGGGTGGCTGTGCGTCGCACTGGCTTGCGATCATTGGCTTTCCGTGACGATCAGGCGATAGCGCCCGCTCGTCCGCCCGCCCAAAGCGGCGGGCGAGATGATGCGGGGGTGCTCAGTCGCTTCGAAAACCAGTTGCGAGTTGAGACCGCCGCCGCCGTCGTCATCAGTTCGCCTGGCGCCGTTGGCGTCGACCACCGTCAGGTAGGGGTCGATGCCACTGCCGGCATCCTCCAGGCGGATGACGACGCGTTTGCCCTCGGCGCCGGTCAATTCCCAGGCGATGCCCTCGGCAAGATCCACTTCCTTCGTTTCTCCCAGGCGAATCGGTCGCGTCTCTGGTCTGGGGAAGCTAAGGCGGTAGCCGCCGGTCGGCGTTTGGGCGCTGGGAATGATGCCGTAAAGCCCTTCAGAGGGCAGGACGGCCAAAGGCAGCACGGTACGATGGTTCTGGCCGCTGTTATCGGCGCGAGCGACCTCGCCGGTCGGGCCGACCAACCTGAGTGAGGGGAGGATGGTGGGGTCGTCGGTCGGGTCGAGGTTGATTCGTAGCAAGTCGCCGGCCGTGCCTGCGAAAACCCAAACAACAGGCTGAGCGAAGTCGCCTTCCACAGGCTGGGGTGGCGTAATCGGCGTGGACTCAAGCTCTGTGATCGAGAGCTGATAAGCGCCAGAACTGCCATCATTCAACGGGCGGGCGACGATGAGATAGGGGCCGTTGCTGCTGAGCACTGCCTCTGCTCGTGAGTTCGAACCTTGATAGTCATCATTTCTGGCAGCCAGTTTGCCGTTGGGGTCGTACACTTCTAGCAGGGTATCGAAATCGCTGCTGGTCATGTCGATGCGGACTACCTGACCGGCGTGTGCATCCAACTGCCACAGCCGATTGCCATCGCTGGGGGCTGAAATGGTTTGTCCCGCCCCAATAGGCGTTGCGCTCGCCTCGGCCACTGAGAGCCGGTAGGGGGCAACACTGTTGGGCCTGCCCACCTGAATGAGATAGCTTCCATCGGCTGGCAGGACGGCGGCCTGGATGCGGGCATTCAAACCGCCGCCGCCATTGTCGTTTTCGACGACGATGCTGCCATCGCTCCGGCGCAGGGTGAGGTAGGGATCGAAATTGGCGTCGCTGGTGCTGAGGGCGATATCGAGGATCTGGCCGGCGCGGCCTCTGAATTCCCAAAATGGCTGGCGGTCGCTGGAATTGGTGACTGACTGGCCGAGGGCGATGAGTGATGGCTTGGCTTCATTCATCGATAGCAAATAGGGGGCGTCGAGCGGGGGCTCACGCCTCTGAACTACCTGCACGAAGTACGTTCCGTCGGCCGGGAGGATGTCCTGAATGCGAGCATTGATGTCCGTCCCGCCATCATCGTCCTCCCGGAAGCTGTTGCCGTCGCTGCGGCGCACGATCAAATAGGGATCGAACTCAGACGCAGGGGCGGTGGTGGAAAGACTGATGTCGATCGGTTGGCCGGCGCGGCCGGCGAATTTCCACAATTCGTTCTGCGTGGTGGAGGGGACTGGCTTACCCGGTTCGAGATCGCCAGGGATGAGGGCTGAGAGGGTGATGGTATAGGGATTGGCGCTGCTCGAAACATCAGGTGGGGTCGTTTTCAGGAAGTAGCGGCCATCGGCCGGGAGGATGAAGGGGGAGATGCGTTTGGCGCCGTCGGTCGCACTGGCGGCCTTGCCTTCGGCCAGTGTGCTGCCATCGGTCCGTTGCAAGGCCAGGTAGGGATCAAAGGTAGACGTTGCCGCCTGGAGGGTGACGCTGATGACCTGGCTCTGTTTGCCATCGAATGACCACAGGGGTTGCTCTTGGGTGTTCCCCGGCGTAGCTTGTTCGAATTTCAATGTGGCAGGCGCAGCGCCGGTTAGCGTCAGGTCATAGTCGATGCGAGCGTCATCCCGAACCCTGGGCGCGAGGCGATAGATGCCATCGGCAGGTAGAATGACTTCTAGCGACGAGTCGTTGCCATCATTCCCGGCGTTGTTCCCCGAATATAGGCTGCCATCCGGCCCCTGCAATTCCATCCAGGCGCCGTAGCTGCTTTTCTCGGCGGCCAGGTAGATCGTGACCAGGTCGCCTTGTTTGCCATCGAAGAAGTATGCCTGGTCTTGGTTTGGCTCGTATCGATGGCTGATGGTCTTACCATAGGCCATGAATTCGGGCCGCCCCCTCAGATTCCAGCATCCTTCGGCATCACCCTGCTGACAGAGTGTGAAGTAGACTCTGTTCAACAAGGCTGAGATCGAACTCAATGCGACCGGCCAGGGTTCTGCTCCCTCAGCCATTGTCTTCAGATCGCCGGCCGCCTGCTTGAGCATGGAGCTATCATTGGCGGCAACCGCCTCTTCAGCTCGAACCAACTTCTTGCCAGTTTCTACAGCCTTGAGTGGGTCGAATGCCCGCTGCGAGTTGTTTTCGGCTGCCAGGTCGGCGGCAACTTGCAGGCACTGCAATGCCTGTTCCTCATAGACGGCTTCGGGTAGGCGAAGTTTGCTGAGGGCCTCCTCACTGAGGGTCGAGAAAGCCGTATCCAACGGCTGTATGGATAGAGGCGGCGTCACAGTCATGTCTCGCGCTTGTTCCAAGAGCCGATAGCCTTGTTTGGCCTTCGCTATTTCGCAGTTTCGGATCAGTTTTGTCGCTTCATCCACGCGGGCCTGGGCGAAGGTCACATCCAGGGGATAGTCACAGATACTGGCATCCCTATAGTCGATCGCTTCGGGAAAAGCGCGCTTCCATGCCTCATAGCTCAGATTGCCTTGAGCGCGCACACAGGCCAGCTCCCGCCAGACGGCTTCGGTCATCGGCCATGCGATCACATCCTCGGCCCGCAAGGCGATCAGTTTTTGCTGTTCGGCGTCATAGGTCACATCGAGAGCCTTGTTGTCGAGTCTGAAGGCGGACACTTTCTTCCAACTCGGCAATTGCCAAAGTTCCAGCTCCGGCGCGTCCTCCGGCGCGTCCTCCGGCGCGTCAGAAGTGATTGCCAGCCAGTCATCGTCATGCAGAAAGGCGATGGCGTCGAATCTGCGCCTAGCTGATTCGTCGGGTGGCTCAGAGTGATCGATGCTTTCGTGGTCGCTCCAGTTCCAGATTGTGACCGCACCCTCTTTGCTCAGAGCGGCCAGGAGATTACCGTTGCTGCTGAAGGCAAGATCGCTGATCTTGGGCATGGTCCCCTTCAACGGTTCAGGTTGGCGTTCGGCATCCAGATAATGAGCTTCGACCCCGCCCGATGCCAGCCCCACCGCCAGGGCCTTCCCCTGCGGATGAAAGGCCAGGGCATGGATCGGCTCAGCAAAGGGCAAAGTGATGGTCGAGTCATAGCCTCTTGATCGCACCTCCACCTGACATGCGCTGGCTTTCTGGCTGAGGTCAGGGGCTGTTTGCGGCCCAGATGGTTCGACACCGCCTGACCGGTTGTTTGTTCGATTGACTGCTGATTGGGCTGCGTTATTAGCTGGCGCCCCTTTCTCTTTTGTGCCGCACCACCCCACCGCCACCTGGCTGCCATCGGCGTTGAGTGCGACGGCGGTTGGGGTCATCGGGATGGTGAAACTAAAGGTTTGGCTGTCCGAGACCGGCGAGGCCACATAGACGCCCCAATGGTTGTCGACACTGCCCACATTTGCCAACCATGCGCCATCAGCACTCAAGGTTATCGTCATTGCTGACGCCGTTTGCGGTGATCGAAAGGACGGCGCAACCGGTCGGACGGCGGGGAACTCGGAGGGGTGGCTCAAATCCGAGGCGAAGGGTTCGGCATCCTGGGTGCTCACCGAAATCAGGCGTTGAGGAGTGGCGGGGTCGAACGCAACACTCCAGGCTTCGCCGCTATGACCAGGCATGACCAACGGTGCGGCGTTCGGATGCGCCAAATCATAGACACGCACCTGGCCATCGCCCCATCCTGCAGCCAGCCGCTTGCCATCGCCAGGGCTGAAGGCGAGTTCCCATGCCTCGAACCCTTCGCGGGAGTGGTCGTCGATGACCTGGTTGGTCGGTGGGTCTTCGTTCAAGTTCCACAGCAGGATGCGGCTGTCGTCGCTGCCCGACGCCAGCTGGCTGCCATCCGGGCTGAAAACGATGTCATTGACCCAGTCCGTATGGCCGCCTGTCAATGTCTGTGAGTTCGGCCGACGGGTTGTTAGATCACTCCAGAGAATAATGTCGCCACCCCTTCCAGCCGAAGCCAGCCGGTTGCCGTAGGGGTCGAAGGCGATCGCATAGGCCCAGTCGCTATGACGGCCGGGCAAGGTGCGGCTGACCGGGGCCGAAGCGGAGAGATCCCAAAGCGTCACTGTCCCATCCTGATTGCCCACAGCAAGCTGTTGGCCATCGGAGCTGAAGGCCACCGACCACATCGCCGGTTGCTCATCCGTCAGGACGGTTGGTTTGGGCGCGGCGGGGTCTTGGATGTCCCAGAGGATCAGTTTGTGCTTGAGGGCGGCAGGGTCATTGCGGTCGCCGCCGGTTGTGGCCAGCCGGGCGTGAGCCGGATCGAAGGCCAGGCTGTAGTCATGACCAGCGTAGGCGTCGTGCGCGTCCAGTCGCTCGCCGATCTGCTCACCGCTGGCGTTGTCCCACAGGCTGAGGCCGCCCCGGTCGTCGAACAAAGCCAGGATGCGACCATCCTGGCTGAATGCGGCGCGCCGCCAGGGGCCATCTGTGGCAAAATCGAGCCGTTTGCCGGGTGCGATGGGCGAAATGTAGCCTTGTTGCAGCGCCTCTAGCAGCGCCGCCGTAGCTGGAAAGGTTGTCGTGTCGGAGATGGCGCGGTGGGCAAGCAAGAGTTTGTCCACGATTGCGGCGCTATCAGTATCGAAAGACTCGTTGGCAAGTTTCAATGATTGTTCGGTCAGACGCAGCCTGTTCGCTTCGGCCTGTGCATCTTCGGCAGTCTCTTGGGCCACTTTCGCCCTCGATTCAGCAACGACCGCCTTGCTCGTCTGCGCTCTGGCATCGATCTCCGTCGTCTCGGCTTTGTGGCGTTCGTTCACTGCCACTTTCGCCGCCGCATTGGCTTGCGACCAGAAAAAGGCCGCCACCAAAGCCATCAGCACAGCGAAAAAGGCCGCCGCCCCTGCTGCCACTGCAACCCGGCGAAAGCGTTGTTTCTGTCGTGCTTCCTGATCGGCGCGTTCTTTCTCTTGTCGCGCCGTCTCCTGGGCTGCTTTCTCGCGCTTGGCCGCTTCATCCGCACGCCGTCGCGCCTCGAACATCTGGCGCTTCCGCTCGGCCTCTTGCCTGGCCTCCAGGAATTCCTCCACCTCCGGCGACTGTCGTTGCCCCTGCGCCGCCTCCACCGCCTTCTGCAGGTCTTCGTCATCGAGCCGTAACTTGTCCGCGCTTCTTTCCGATTCGATCCAGATACGCGCCGCCAGCACCAACGGCTGTGCATTCTGCTCCAACCACTTGCGGTTCCTGGCCCGGATGGGGTCGATGAAGCGGTCATGCACCAACTCATACCAGTAAGCGCCGGCGTGTGCTTCGGCTCGCAGCAGATATTTGTCCTCCAGGAATTCGACCACGCGATTGGGCATGCCTTCGGTCTCGGTCTTGCCTTTGTTCAGGAAGCCGCGCGTCCCCGCCTCGGTGATCAACTCGTCCGAAAACCAGGTGCGCAACTGCGCTTCCGTCACCTCCACGCCCTCCAGCGCCAGCGCCTGGCGCAGTCGCTCCTCATAGAAATCGCCCAACGCGTTGTCGACAAAGGTGGTCAAGTCGCCTTTAGCCAATTCCTTCAAGTCGTCGATGGTGATCGTTTGGCCCGCCTTCTCTTGCATACCCTCCCACATCTGATAACACACCACCTGCAATTGCACCGGCTGGACGAACTCGCCCTCTTGTCCTTGCCCCTCCTGGCTCTGCTCGCGCACCAGCAGCAGGTTACGGACAATCTCTTTGACTGCATCGGCTTCGATGGATCGCCCTTTCTTCTCGGCCGGCTTTTCGATTGCTTCGGTGGCTGCGGCCTCGCCCATCCGTTCCATAGCAAAACGGACAAAGGGAAAGCCTGGCAGCCGGGGTGCATAGCGTTCGATCTCCGGCACATAATCCGAGCGCATGCTCAGCACAACCCAAAGATGAGGGTCGTCTTGCAGGGCGTCGTTGATCTGGTCGAAGAATCTCTCGCGTTCGGGCCAGCGAGCGGGGTGGGTGGTGACGAGTTCTTCGAATTGATCGAGGATGAGCACGTGCGGCGGCTGTTTGCGTCGCGGCTGCGCCGGCGCAGCATTGGCTTCGGCGTTTGCTTTCTCGGCCTGGGCTGCAACATCGGCATCGTAGCTATAGCTTTTGCCATCGCTGGTGCGTAGCCCACGCATGAAATCCCTCAATGTCAGGTGGGCAAAGGTGCTCGACATCTCCCCTCGCCCATCGATGCTCGACATGACGTTGAAGGCATAGATATTGTCTATTTCGCCGCTGTCTTTGGCGGGTGCGCCGCCGACGCGAGCCAACGGCAGCACCAGATAACGGACATCCTTGGCTCGCAAGCCCGGTATCAGCCGCACCTTCAGCAGCGAGCTTTTCCCGGCGCCGGATGGGGCATAGAAAAGCACAAGCCGGTGGGCAATCACGACCGAGAGGAGGTCGCGCGCCTCGCGTTCGCGCCCGAAGTAATAGCTGGCGTGTTTCTCGTCGAACTGCTGCGGCCCAACATAGGGGTTGGACGGCTCTTCGACCTTGGTGGGGGAGATGATGGGTTCTGCCATCTCAATTCGCCTCTGCCGCGTATTTCTCGAACAGCTCATGGATGAACTGAGTCGGGTCTTCCTCGATGACATCGAATGCAGCCTGGGTCAGATAACGCTGCAAGTAGATTTTGGCGCTTTCGTCGCGCTCAAGCTGAATGGCGACCCGCGACACCTCGATCCCTTCTTTGATCGAAGGTTTGATCAAACCGCGGAAGAGCACCCGAAAATCCCAATCGTTGGGACGATAGCCGATCATGGCCAACGAGCGCAGGGTGAGGGCATCCTTGATGCGCGGGTGTACGGCCGGCTTCTGGGATTGGTCGGCGCTGACATCGCGAGAAATGGCAGCCAGGAAGTCCAGATGGTCATCCACCGTCAGCACCAGCGACTCTGGCCAGTCGTCACAACCGTGCAAGTGGTAGACCAATGGCCGCTGTTTGGGGTCATAGTCGGCGCTATCGAATGGAGACGGAATGCTGTGCAGAGCCGGATGCCAGCGACAGATCTCGGTCGCGGCTTCGACCCCGCGCGTCTGTTTGATGGCCGCCTCCAACTGGCGGTGATAGCTGGTGGTCAGATAGATGGAGAGGGGCAAACTGGCCAGCAGCAACAAGGGGTTGGCATCCGGTTCGGACAGACTCGGCAAGTCGAAACGATCCGCCGCCGCAGAGACGGTCAGCGTCTTCTTCTGAGCTTTGACTTCCTTGATCGCCTGTTCAGTGACCCCGTTTTTACGGCTTGCCACCACCACCAGGGCATCCTTGAGGAAGTCCAGATAGGATTTCTTGACGGCCGCTTCTTCGCGCATTGCCCCGCCAGCCTCGTTGTAGCGAGCGAATTGAGAAATGCGGGCGATGCTGAGGTTGGTCTTGTCGGCGGCATCAGGGTAACTGGCCCGTTTGGCCCAGCCGCTGACCAGGCTGTCGTGGCTGGTGAAGGTGAGGTCGTTGGTGAAACAGACGCCGACGATGGGGAGAACTTTGTCCTCTCTGATCTTGCCGGCCAGGGCAGCAACAGGGCCTTGATCGGCGTCCGTCGGTTGCATCTCTTCGCCTTCGAAACTGATGATTTCCATGACTAGACCTTGTTGGTTGGGGGGATTTCCATCGCCACGCGAAAGCCACGGTTCGGCAAGCGATCTTCTTCGGGGGCGCCACGGCGGGTGGCATTGGTCACGCCGCCGGGTTGGCTGGCATAGGAACCACCGCGCACGATGCGGCGAACAATGACAGTGTAGCGGGCGGCGTCGGGGTCTTCGCGGCCATCGTCACTGCGATAGGGATAGGGGAAATCACTCACGGCATCCTGGCTGCCCCAGATCGTCTGCGTCCACTCTTCGGCATTGCCCATCATATCCATACAGCCAAACGTACTTGCCCCCTCAGGAAACTGGCGGACGGGCGTCGTGCCGCCCCCGCCCATGTTGCAGACGCCGTCGCGCCACTCATCTCCCCAGGGAAAGCGGGTGTTCAGCCGCCCGCGCGCCGCCCTTTCCCATTCAGCTTCGGTGGGCAGGCGATAGTGAGGGCCGCTCTTATCCCGGCCCGATTTCTCGTTCAGCCAATCGCAGTAGGCGCGGGCCTCGCGCCAGCTCACATTCACCACCGGATGGTCCTCGATATTTTTAGGCGGTTTGCGCATCAGCCAGTTGCGGGCAGGCGGCGACACACTGGGCCGAGCCTTGAGGAAGTCGGCGTACTCTTTGTTGGTCACCGGAAACACACCGATGCAATAGCCCGCCAACCTTATATCGTGCGGTGGGGATTCGTTGGCGCTCTCGCTGCCCATGCAGAATGTACCTTCGGGGATCGGCGTCATCTCCGACTCGAACGGCAGCCGCGGACACTCCGGCTCTGCCTCCAGCCCGGGCCCTGCCGCGACCCCGTGCTCAGCCTCCAACTCGCCCAGCCGCCGCAGGTCAGCTTGGATTTGCTCCTCGCGCTGTTTGATCTCGACCCGCGCCTTAGCCGCTTCGACAACACCGGCCGTGATCTCGCCCTGGCGCAGCTCTTGCACAAGTTGCTTGTTGGTTTGCAGGCGCGCCTGAATCTGGCGCATTTCGTCTTCTAGCAATTGGCGTTGGCTGGGCATAGAATCAGATCGGGGGTTCTCGATGAAATGCAAGTTTTTCGCCGATTATCCGTCAAAACGATAAATACCTTTGTTTCTGCGAATATGCCAGAAACTCGGATGAACGTCAAATCACGCCAGCGGATCCACCCGCTCGAACGCGGCAACCATCTGGCGCAGGAGGGCGGCGGGGCGGGGGGCGCCGGCGGGGCCGTAGTGCAGGGCGGCGAAAACGTCGAGATCGCCCTGGCGCAGGGCTTGCAGGCGGCGGGAGTCGGCCGCTGGCCCGGCGATGAAGTCGAACCAGGCCAGCGCCTGGAAGCGCTCATGGCTGGCGAAGGCGTCGAGCATGGCTTTGGCCGAGTCGTAGCCGGCCGCCGCATGGGTCAGGCCCATCAGCCGGGGGAAACCGAGCGCGGTCGCGTCCAGGGCAGCGGCCTGATCGAGCGAGACCGCCCGCCGGAAGGCCGCCCATTCGCTGTTTTGCGCGCGGTGCACCTCGCGCCAGCCGGCCTGGGCGGAGGGCCGCCAGCGGTGCTGCTGCCAGGGGCGGTCGGGGTCGAAGCTGAAATGCCGGGCGAAGACCTCGGCCTGGCCTTGGCCCCAGCGATCCCAGAAGGCGTCGATCTCGAAACGGATCACCAGCCGGCCGGCTTCGTCCATCCCCCGGCGGTCGGCGACCAGGGCCAACACAGCGGTGGCGATGCTGATTGGCAGCTTGAGGATGTCGGCCACCTCGACCAGCAGGAAGCCGAAACGGTTCCAGACGGCGGCCAGACGGCGCTCGGCCGGGCCGGCGTCGGGGGCGGGGTCGATGCGCAGGGCAGCGGGCAGGTCGAGGCCGGTCTGGCTCAGTTCGGGCCAGCGGGCAAGGAAGGCATCGTGGACGGGGAAGCCGAAATCGACATCGTCGGGCAGGGCGGCGCGGATCTGTTGGCGTTCTTCGGCGCTCAGGCTGGCAATGGCATCGAGGGCGGGGCCGCGATAGGGGCTGCGGCGGTCTTTGACCAGGGCGCCCAGGCTCAGCCCGGCCTTGCCCATCAGCCCCCAGTTGCCCAGGCCCAGGGCAATCGAGGCGCGGTTGAAGGCGTTGATGACCTGGTTGTTGGTGGCGCCGAGTGGGATCGGGGCGACGTCGATGTCCGGGACGACGGGGCGCGGCTCGATGACCGGAGGCACGTCGATGTCGGGGAGGGGGTCGGGTTGGGGGAGAGGGGCGGGCGAGGGCGGGCGCGGGGCGATGGGTTCCACCACCGGCGCCACTACCGGCGCGACCGGCAATCCCTGCCATTCGCGGGCGCAGAAGGTCTGCAAGGTCGCATAGACCGGTTTGCGGTGGCCGATGTCCAGCCCGCCGGGGCGGTAGACGCCGTAGTATTTGTCGCCGTCCAGCGGGCCAAAGTCCTGGGTGCAGAACCACACCGCCAGCTCGATCCACGGGTCCTTGAGCAGCAGTTCCAGGCCCAGCGGCAGATTGCGCGACTGGAAGTCATCCTGGCCGCCGTTGCTGTGCCAGCCTACCTCCGAGACGAAGATCGGTCGCCGGCCCCCCTCCTCGGCCTGGATGACATCTTTGACGCCCTTGAGATAGCGGGCATAGGTGATGGGCACCTGCCGGGCTTGCTGTTCCCACGGCCTGGGTCCTTCTTCGACATAAAGATGATAGCCGACGCCGTCGAAGGGGAAGGCCTTGCCGCTGGCGCCCCAGCCGAAGCGCCTCTTGCCCTCGCGATAGGTCTGGCGCAGATACTCGGCCCCGGCGTTGCGGTTGATGCCCAGCCCCTGCACCGGCCCCGAGGCCAGCCTGACCTGGCTCAGCCCCATCTCGGACTTGACCTTGTTGTAGATGCGCTCGAGGAGGATGGCGAACCAGCCCGGATGCACCCAGTTGCTCTTGCCGTGATGCCAGTCGTCCGGCTCGTTGAACGATTCCCACACGGCCACATCAGCCTGGAAGCGACGGACGATGCTGGCAAAAGTCTCGACATAACGGTCGAGCCATTCCTGCCGGAAGGCGGAATTGGCGGGTCGCTGGCGCAGGGCGTCGCCGAAGTCGGTGGGGCGCACGGCTTCGCAGTTGATCAGCCCGTAGATTTTCAGCCCCCGGCCCTTGAGCCCGGCGATGATCTGGCGGAAGCACTGTTCCCAACCGGCGTCCTCGACCGAGGCGAAGTCGCCGAGGACGAAGTTGAGCCGCACCCAGCCCACGCCGGTGTCGGCGATGAGGGCGGGGTTGGCGAGGCGCGGGCTGGGGCCGAGGCCTTCGAGCGGGTTGTTGGCGTCGATGCCGATGCGTTCGCGGGCGCGGAGGGTGTCTGGGCTGGGGATGGGCAGGGGTGGGGGGATGTGGGGGCCGATCATGGTGGGCGTCTCCTGGTGGGGGGAGGGCGGGGGTGATCCGCGAAGGACGCGAAGGGGGCGAAGGGGGGGGATCCGCGAAGGGGGCGAAGGTGGAATGTGGATCTGCGCCTATCAGGGCACTGATCTTGACGCCCAGAACGTGCATTTCGCTTCAGGGTCAGGTGCGCGAGGTGGCGCAGGGGGATGGGGTTTCGGTCAATCAGGCGGTTGTTCCGGGCACATCAGCCTCCACGCAAAGTCGTTGCTTCTTTAGCCGGAGCAGGGGGCGGCGCCATCCCCCCCAACCTCACCGCCGGATCCCCCACCACCACATAATTGCGGGCGTCGCTGTTGGCCGTCCACAGCCGCGCCAACTCCTCCGGGCGCACCGCCTCGCCCCCTTTGATCTGCTCGATGCGGTCGGCCACCTCAGTGCTCAGCTCGGCATAGCGGACGTTGAAATCCTCCGTCACCGCCCCCAGGCGCTCACCGGCGAACAACCGTTGCAAGGCGCTGTCGAAGGTTGTCTCCTGTCGCACCCCCTCCCAGATGAAACTCGCCCCCCAGGCCCGGTCCACGTGCCCCACCACCGCCAGCGCCCCGCCCCTGGGGTGGCCCAACAGCCGTTGTGGGAGGCGGGCGATAAAAGGCTCCGGCGCCACCGGGATGCGCGTCACCTGCTCCAGCCCGCCCACCTGCACCCCCGCCTCTTGCCAGGTGCGGATGGCGAACTCATCATCTTTGGGTGCGCCTGCCCCGTAGCAGGCGAAGAAGAAAGCAATCAATCCCTGCACCTGGGCGTCGTCGCCGATATCGCGCGCCGCCAGATAGTGCCCATCCCCCAGCGCACCCTCGCCCGGCCAGTCGCTGCAGATCAGCGCCCCCTGCTCCTCCCGCTGCCGCGGATGCCCCACCTGCCCGAAGCCCATCCCGTGGCTGGCGCTGAAGAGAAAGGCCGGCGTATCCTCACCGCCCAGCAGCCGGCTCAACTGCGTCTTGCTGGCCCCTTCGCCGATCCAGCTCTGCACCTGCCAGCCTTGCAAGCGCCGGCTGAAGGCAGCCGCCAGCGGATCGACGAGTTCGCCCGCGCTGAGGGCCGTGGCGCGGTCGGCGCCGTTTCTGGCCCCGAAGAAGGCCGCCTTGCGTTTCGGCGGCCCTTGCGGTTCCCCGCTTTCGGCTGCCACCAGGCTGCGGGCGTAATGCTCGTATTCCGCTGTCGTCTCGAAATGGATACGACCCACGGCATAGGCCACATCTAGCTGGTATTGGAAGCGATAGGGGATGTGGGCCGGGTCGCCGACGATGAGCAGGTAATAGGGCACCTTGCGCGGATCGACCACGCCCGGCGAGGCGTTGTTGCGGGTCAGCCAGGCATTCTTCGAGTCTCCCGGCTTGTAACGGAAGCGCGGCGAGAGACCGGCGTCGCGGTACAGCCCGCCCGCCTGCTCTCGCCGCAATCGCAACAGAGGGCCGAGCGCCTCGCGGATGGCGGCAAGCTGCGGGTCGCCCTCGGCGAAGATCACCCCCCAGCCGGCCTGGGCCAGATCGTTGGCATTCACCCCTGCCATCACCCCCCGCCAGCCCTGGCCCTCGCCCAACCCGCGTTTGCCCATCCGCAAATCCTTCAGCTCCTCCGCCGAAAGCGGCTGGCCCTGCACCAGGTCGGCCAGACGGGCGGCCGTCAGCGCTGGCAGCAGCGGCTGGCCGGTGAGGGCGTCGATGCCGTTGGCGAAGATGAAGTCATCGTTCATGGTGTTTTGGGATGCGTGAAGGGCGCAAAGGGGCGCGAAGGGTGTTGGGCAATGGACGATGGCAACGCAGGCCCGGCTCTAGAACTGGAGGCCGAGATGCCGGGCAAAGCGGTCGAGTTTGTCTTCGATCCGCTGCAACTGCGCGGCCAGAGCCGCCACCTCGCCGCTGCCGCCGCTGCTCCCCCCGCCGGTATCGTTGCCAGTATCGTCACCGGTATCGTCACCATCAGCGGTCCGCTCGCGGAAGAGAAGGTGGAAGCAGACATGATGGCCGCCGGGCAGGCCCAGGCCCCCGACCACGTCGCTGTCGATGTTGCCGGCGGCGTCGCCGATGTAGATCGCCAACGGCCCCTGCTGCGAGGGATTGTAGACGTTGGTGATCATGTGCTGGATCGGGTAGTTGGGGTTGCCCGGCCTCCCCCGACCTTCGAAATGGGCGACATCTCCCTTCCAGGGCCAGGCCAGCCAGCAGGTCGCCGAGATCGCGTCATAGCCGTCCTTGTCCTTGACGAAGATACTGGCTACGGTGTTGCCCTGGGCCGCGACTTCGTCGATCAGCGTCGCCCTGATCAGTTCGTACTTCGTCCCCGGCATGGGCGCATGCGTGAGCTGGACGCCCGTCACCATGCCGCCGGACTCCGAAAAACGCCTGCAATTTTCATCACGTGGGTCAGACATCTTGTTGCTCCCCTTGTTTGAGTGTAAGTCGGATCGGTATCGAATAGAAGCGAGCGCAAATGAGTAGGGAAGACTTCGCCGGACACCTCCTGAGACACGGGAAAGACCAACCATCAAACCGACTGCCAGCGGCCAAACCTGCACTGGCTGTCGTGCAAATGCGGCAGGGCGGCGCTGCGTATGAGAACCTATCGGTGAAAACCGGCGAACCTTCGCTGCCGGCGCTTAACGCCAACGAATCAGGATCGGCGAACGCGGCGACGTCTCGGCCCAGCCTGGCGCCTGTCTGCCGGGCGCGTTCCATCTCACCCCCGCGTTCGTAACCTGCGAACGCGCCCATCCCTTTCCCCACCAGGCCACGCGCGCAGCAACGATGCCGAAGCAGATCATCATCCGGTCAGAGCACTTTGTTTGAAACCCGCCTGCCCGACCTTGTCGTCTCGGCCTGGTTTGTTCGCTCGAATTGCGAATCATCTCTGGGGGGATCGCCAAATGAGAGGGAGATAACTGACGATGGGGGCGAGTCTAGCACACCGGACCACGCCGCGCAACTTGCAGCGCCAAAGATGTAAGCCTCTGCCATCCTGAACATGGGGCCACCTTGTGCTCGTGTTCTGGATTTGCGGATAGAACAAATGTTCTGTTATGCTATCCCCACAGCTTGGGTCATGGCATTTTGTCGGCATGTTGGGTCATCGAGCACTGAACACGGAACGCGAAAAACAGAACCCGGAACCCCGTCCGCATGTAAGCGTGCGAACTCCGCCAGCCCCCGGAACCCGGCCCCCGTTCGCACGTAGGCGTGCGAACTCCGCCAACCCCCGGAACACGGAACACGGAACACCCCTCCCTGCGTCCCCCCCTCTCAGCGTCTCCCCCTCTCCCCGCCCTCCCGCCATGAACCGCCTCACCCTCGAACGCCAGGCTGACCTCATCGAAGCCGTCCTGTCCGCACACAAGATCGACAGCCATGTCTGGGGCGGCACGGTCACGCCCCGCTTCATCCGCTTCGACCTCACCGCCACACTCGGCGCCCGCGTCCAGAAGATCCTCGCCCTCAAAGACGAGATCGCTCTCTCGCTCGGCGTCAAGGACATCCGCCTGTACCGCGAAGGCGGCGCCATCCGGCTGGAGGTGCCGCGCCCGCAACCCGCCACCATCCGGCTGCTGCCCTTGTGCGCCGGGCTGAGCAAGACGCCGCCGCTCTCGGCTGTGCTGGGGGTGGATGCAGAGGGTGCGCCCTTGCTCTTGCGGCTGCCCAGCCCGGAGGTGGCGCATGTGCTGGTGGCGGGGACGACGGGCAGTGGCAAGACGGCGCTGTTGCGTTCGATGCTGCTGAGCCTGGCCCTGAACAACCCCCAGCGCAGCCTGCAACTGGCCTTGATCGACCCCAAGGGTCGGGGTTTTGGCGCCCTGGCGGGGCTGCCGCACCTGGTGCGCCCGGTGGTGACCGAGGCCGAGATGGCGGTGCGGCTGCTGGCGGGGCTGGTGGAGGAGATGGAGCGCCGCGACCGCGAGAAGCGGAGCGAGCCGGCGCTGGTGGTGGCGATCGATGAACTGGCCGACCTGCGTCAGGTGGGCGGGAAGGCGGTGGAGGAGTTGCTGGCGCGGCTGACGCAACGCGGGCGGGAGGCGGGAGTGCATGTGATCGTGGCCACACAGCGGCCGGCGGCGACGGTGGTGGGGAGCCTGGTGAAGGCGAACCTGCCGGTGCGGCTGGTGGGGGCAGTGGGCAGCGCCGAAGATGCGAAGGTGGCGATGGGGGTGGCCGGGAGCGGGGCCGAGCGCCTCAAAGGGAGGGGCGACTTCTTGCTGGTGGCCCGCGGGCAGACGGTGCGCCTGCAGGCGGCCTACATTAGCGAACAAGAAGTCATCCAGGCCGTCTCTCACTTGAAATGACACAAATGGGGGAAACACAGATACATTGTTTTGATGACACAAATGGGAGAAACACAGATACATTGTTTTGATGACACAAATGGGGGAAACAGAGATACATTGTTTTGATGACACAAATGGGGGAAACACAGATACATTGTTTTGATGACACAAATGGGAGAAACACAGATACAACCTGCCACCTCCCGCTGATCAAGACCCCCCCCCCTGCCACCCCCCCCCTGTCTACCTGCCCCCTGCCACCCTGCCTCGTCTACCTGCCTACCCGCCACTTGTCTACCTGCCACCTGCCACCCGCCACCTGTCTACCTGTCTACCTGTCTACCTGTCTACTTGTCTACCTGCCACCCGCCACCTGCCACCCGCCACTTGCCACCCGCCACTTGCCACCTGCCACTTGTCTACTCCCCCCCAAAGGAGCACCCATGCGAAACGCAATCCTCTTGATACTGGCCGCCGCAGCGGCGGCGCTGGCCGGGGTCATGGCCTGGCGGCTGAGCGCCGACGCCCTGGCGATGATCCTGGGCGTCCTCCTCGGCTTCCTGGCCCTGATCCCGGCCCTGATCATCGCCGTGGTGGCGCTGCGACGCAGCCAGGAGACCGCCCCGCCGCCGGGCGCGCCCATCGCCCCACCGCCGGTGGTGGTGGTCAGCGGCGGCTTCCCGCAGATGCTACCGATGGGGCAGGGACAGCCGGCCGGCTACGGCGCCCAGGCCATGTTGCCCGCCCCGCCGCTGGCCTCGGCCCCGCGCCAGTTCCGCGTCATGGGCTACGAAGCCACAGACGAGGCCAACAACGAAGCCTGGTCGTCAGACTCCTGGTAATCGCACCCGTTAGTGGTTGGCGACCTGTTCGGCGGCCAACTCCAGCGGTTCGCCCCCTACCTGCACCGGCCCCTCCACATCCAGGCAATAGCCCCGGCCGCGATAGGTCCGCACCAGAACGGGATGATCGGCGTCCTCTTCGATGCACTCGCGCAGCCAACGCATGTGCACATCCAACGTGCGGGTATCGCCCAGATAGCTCGTGTTCCACACTTCCTGCATGAACTGCTTGCGCGTCACCAAGCCACCGGGATGCTTGAACATGATGTCCAGAAGCTGAAACTGTTTGGGCGTCAACTGGCACAGCCCCTTGGTCGAAATCACCATGCGCGTCCGTCGATCCAGCGTCAGAGGCCCCAGGCGGACGATGAAGCCCGGCCGCGAGTCCAGCAGCTTGCGCACTACATTGCCCAGGCGACGCGGGGTGAACGGCCGGGCGATGTACTCATCCCACAGGGCCTCATGGTCGAGGCTGCTGTGATTGCTGAGCAGGAGAACGACGAACGGCGCCTGCGGTTTGCGCCCGGCGGCATGGGTGATGCGATGCAGGTTGACCGGGTTGATGTCAACGGCATCGACGATCACCAGGTCGGCCCGAAACGCATCCAGCGCCCGCAGACTCGGGCGCAGCCCATCCACCTCGGCGACCTCGTAGCCCTGCTCTTTCAGGAAGGCGCAGGCTTTGCCGTTGGTGGCCGGCTTACCAATGCACAACAGACGCTCTCGCATAGGGTGGGCGTGAAAAAGGGTCGGGGGGATGATCGCTTGCGGACGACGACGTCGCCAGGGATTATAGCCAGGTGACGCCGTCTGCGCACAAAAAGGCGTGAGTGGATCACACTCACGCCCTGTTTGACACTGACCGACGTCAGCCGGTCGCCTAGCGCCGTTCCTGCTTCAGGCGGGCTTGCTTGCCCACGCGGTCGCGCAGGAAGTAGAGCTTGGCGCGCCGGATCTTGCCGCCGCGCACGACCTCGATCTTCTCCACGCGCGGCGAATGCAGCCGGAAGATGCGCTCGACGCCCACACCGTGCGCTCCGATCTTGCGAACGGTCACACTTTCGGCCGGCCCGCCGCCGCTCAAGCCAATGATCGTGCCCTGGAAGACCTGGATGCGTTCGTTCTTGCCTTCGACGATGCGATTGTGCACCTTGACGGTGTCGCCCACCCGCAGATCGGGGGTTTCTTCTTTCAGTTGCTGGTCTTCGAGTGATTTCAGAAGGTAAGTCATGGGAAGAATATCCTTTCAAGACAAACAAAGACACCCATCAGGGTGCCTGGAACAAGCATGGTTCGTAACGGCGGGAAGTCTAGCATAAGCCGGGTGACGCCGCCAAATTGCCCATGCTGCTTTTTGCGATTCTGTTGGTTAGAAGCTAGAATACCCGGCTGTTGTCCTCCTCCCAGTAGCCTTTCTAGCCTTGCGGCTGAGGGGCGCACAAGGATAGCGAGGCCCGCTACTTTGGCCTCATCAAGCACTGCCAACGCCACGCGTAGGGAGATGAATGGCGCAGCACCGGCTTGTGATTCGCATTACGCCTACCTGACACACCCCCAAACGGAGTCCTTTTCAACCTATGCAACAAGTTCTTACTGTCGAGCCTCGCAGCCAGACCGGTAGCGCTGCCAAGAAGGTGCGCCATGCCGGCATGGTTCCGGGCGTCGTCTATGGTCAGGGCCAGCCTGCCACACCCATGCAGTTCAGTGAATTCGACCTGCTCAAGATCCTGCGCGCCGGCGGGCCCAGCCAGCTGATCGAGATCCAGGGGCTGGGCGGATCGAGCCTTCATGTCCTCTTGCGCGAGGTCCAGCGCCACCCCACCCGCCGCAACATCCTCCACGCCGATTTCTATCGCGTCCAGATGGATGTCGCCGTCCGCACCGAGGTTCCGGTTCATTTCAGCGGCGAGTCCGAGGCCATCCGCAACGGCGCTGTGCTCATCCACCATCTCGACAAGGTGCATGTCGAGTGCCTTCCCGGCCTTATCCCCGAGGCCTACACCGTCGATCTCGGCAAGCTGGTCACCTTCGATGATGTCATTCGCGTCTCCGACCTGCCGCAGTTCGAGGGCGTCCGTCTGCACCACGACGCCGAGGAAGTGGTGATGAGTGTGGCGCCGCCGCGCGTCCTCGAAGACGAGGAAGGCGCACCGGCGGCCGAGGTGGCCGAGCCTGAAGTCATTCGCAAGGGCAAGGCCGAGGAAGAAGGCTGAGTGGGAACGACTGAAGTCGTTACTACGAGGTAGTCAAGAGGTAATTTACTGCGAGATCGTTGCTACGAAGGGCCGCTGGGGCCTCGGTTCCCGGCGGCCCTTGCATTGGGGGATAGGACCCTTCTTGTTCTTCCTGCCGCATCCTGTGCCGTATGAGCGACCTGCCCCCCTCCCTGATGACCTCCGAACCTGGCTCGTTTGCCCGCGCCACCATCGTCGAGCGCAAGCCGCAGATCATCCGCCAGGTCGTGGCCGAAAACACCTATCCCCTCGCCATCGTCGCCGAATTGGTCGCTTTGGCCGATGAAATCGCCGAGCAGACGCTACAACCCCTGCACGAAGACGCCGCCGACGCCGCCGACTGGAATCAGGCCTGGCACGAACACGAAGGCAAGACCTGGCTGGAGTTGCCCTGGTATTTTGCCGAGACCTACTTCTATCGCCGCCTGCTTCAGGCCGTGCGCTATCTCCAGCCCGGTCCCTGGCAGTTCCACGACCCCTTCGGCGTGCAGAAACAACGGCAAGAAGCACAGGCCGTGCGCCAACTGGCGGCCGGTTGGGCTGGATTGCAGGCGGCTGAACCCGACCTCGTCTTCGAGATGCTGCTGTACTCGGCCCTGTGGGGCAACCGCGCCGACCTGAGCAATTTCACCCTGCAGGTGCAGGCGCAGGCCGGGCTGGCCGCCCGCGACGAGCGCCATCTGCTGTTGATCGACCACACCCCCCTGGTGCACGAATTCCTGCGGCGCTGGGTGCAACGGCTGGCCATCGTCACGGACAATGTGGGGCTGGACTTGCTCTTCGATCTGGCCCTGGCCGATTTCCTGCTCCAGCAGGGGTGGGTGGGCCAGGTCGTCTTCTATCTCAAAGACCGACCCTTCTTCGTCTCCGACGCCATGCCGGGCGACGCTGAACGCGCGGTCGAGTTGCTGCGGGCGGATGGAGAGCCGGCTGTGTCCGGGTTGGGCCAGCGGCTGGCCGAGGCGGTGCGGTCGGGCGGCATCCGCCTGAGCACCGACCCGTTCTGGTCGAGTTTCCGTATGTTCCCCGACCTGCCCGACCCTCTGCGAGCCGAACTCGCGACGGCCGATTTGACTATCCTCAAGGGCGATGTCAACTATCGCCGCCTGTTGGATGACCGCCACTGGCCCTACACCACCGCCTTCGAGTCTGTGGCCGAGCGTTTTCGGCTCCCCCGGCCCTTCCTTGTCCTGCGCACGCTCAAGGGCGAGATTATGGTGGGGCTTGGGCCGGAGCAAGCGGAGCAACTGGCGGCCGCAGACCCCACCTGGTTGATCAACGGGAAGCGGGGCGTGATTCAGGCGGTCGGGCTTAGCGCATCTCTTGCCCACCGGTGACGTTGATGGCCTGCCCGGTCATGTAGCTGGACTGGTCCGAGGCCAAAAAGACGAGGACGTTGGCCACATCGTCGTAGGTGCAGCCGCGCTTCATCGGCACCTGGTCGATGTAGCGTTGGCGGACTTCGGCCTCGCTGATCCCCAGCTTTTTGGCATACTGTTTGTAGAGCGAGTTGACCCACAGGGGCGAATCGAGCAGGTTGCCGGGGCAGATGGCGTTGACCCGGATGCCGTGCTCGGCCAGGTCGAGGGCGATGCTTTGGGTCAGGCCGATGCCGCCAAATTTGCTGGCGGCGTAGGCCGAGTTTTTGAAGCTGCCTTTCTTGCCCGATTTGGAGTTGATCTGGATGATGACGCCCTGTTTGCGCGGCATCATGGCGATGGCGGCGTGTTTGGCGGTGAGGAAGAAGCCGAATAGGTTGACATCGCTCACCAGCTTCCACTTTTCGGCGGGGAATTCCCAGATGGCCTCGGCCACCAGCACGCCGGCGTTGGCCACGCAGATGTCGAGCTGGCCGAACTCGGCCAGCAGGCGCTGCACCATGGCTTCGACGCTGGCTTCGCTGGTGACATCGACGCCGATGCCCAGGGTGCGGCGGCCGGTTTGGTTGGCGATGTCGGCGGCGGTCGCTTCGGCGCCCGCCTGGTTGAGGTCGGCGACGGCGACATGGCAGCCTTCCTGGGCCAGCCGCAGGCACAGCGCCGCGCCCAGCCCCTGCGCCCCGCCGGTGACGAGAGCGATGCGATCAAGCAAGGTGTTTGACATAACGATTCAGGTGGCAGGTGGGGGGTGGCAGGTGGCAGGTGGCAGGTGGCAAGTCGCAGAGCTTGTCCCTTCACTCCGTTCAGGGCAGGCTCTGAGTGAAACGAAGGATCGCAGGTGCTCAGCATCGCGCATCACGTTTTACGGAACCCGGAACCCGGAACACGGAACACGGAACCCGGAACACGGAACACGGAACACGCAACACGGAACACGGAACACGCTCCACGGAACCCGGAACACGCAACACGGAACACGTTTCACGGCAACATAATCCGCAAAAACTCTTCCTCCGCCGCGATCGTCCACTCTTTGCCGTCCTTGAGTTTGGCGTAGACGGTGGGGAGCGAGTCTTTCAGGTCGGGGAGGGCGGTGAGGGGGAAGTCCTTGATCTGCGGCCAGATGACGACCTTGCCGGGGAAAGTGGTGTCCTGGACGGCTTTCAGCCCCTCTTTGGCGGCGTTGAGCGAACCAATGGCGGCCACCGAGCGGTTGGGCGAGAGTTCGCCGGTCTCGGTGTCGTGCAGCATCTGGCGCAGGTCTTCGATGGACGAGGCCGAGTGGCCGATGACGCGGGCATCCTTGAGATAGGCGTCGCTGAGGTCGAGTGTGGTCATCGTCCCGCGCGCCACCCCCGCAAAGACGTTCATCACCCCCTTGTCGGCCAGCCACTTGCCTGCGTCGGCGATGACGGGCGGGATCGGGGCGAGGACGATGATATCGTCGAAGCCGGCCGCTTTGAACGGAGCCATGCCGGCGGCGTAGCTTTCTTTCTCCATCGGGTTCAGGCAGATGAATTCGATGCCCTTTTCGGCGGCTTCGGCGGCGTAAGAGTCCTGCAAATCGCCCAGCCGCAGGGTGCTGACATCCGAGCAGACGATGATGCCGGGGCCGTTGGGCTTCTGGATGGCGCGCTGGACGTGCATCCGGCCCATCGGCCCGCCCGCGCCCACGAACCAGGCCCGGCCGCCGGGCTTGAGCGACGAGCGCACGGGGGTGTCGCTATAAGCGCGGGCGATGTCGGGGCTGCGGCCGCCGGTGTACACCCAGCGGTTGTAGTGCACCCGGCCGATGTCCACACTCACCGGGCGGGCGAGCGGCTGGTCGGCGACAAGGGCAACGATGCCGAAATCGGCCAGGCGTGGGCTGACGGTCTCGATCAGCTCGGAGGTGGCGCCCAGGAGGACGATGTCATCGATCTTGTCGAGGGGCGGGTTGGCCACATCGGGCGCGGCCATGACTTCGACGCCGAGCGTTTTCGCCCCGGTCCGCAGCCAGGCTTCCAGGTCGGCGGGGACATCGGTCAACAACAAGGCCCGTGGGTGCGAGTTGGCGTCGAAGCCGGCGCTGAGGGTGTATTCCTGGCCGGGGTCGGCGTGGCTGCCGATGATCCAGGTCACGCCGCCGGGCCGCAGGCCGGTACGATATTTGAGTTCGTAGGCGGCGGTCACGCAGGCCCACGGTTCGGTGAGGGCGCTTTCGGCGTAGCCGGTGGTGGGTTGCACGCGCAGGAGGTAGTTGCCATCATCGCCGTCGAGGATGCGCTGGTCGATGACGTTGTACTCCGACAGCCCGCCCTGGATCTCGTAGCCGTAGGCATAGCCCACCCCGCCCACGTTGATGTCGGCCTGGATGGTGAAGCGATCGCCGACCTTGTACTGGTCGCGCAGGTGTTCGCCCACCCCCACCACCGTCATGGCGATTTCGTGGCCGAGCGTGATCGGGTTTTCTCGCATGTTGCGGTAGATGCGCGGGTGTTTCTCGCCCAGGCCGATGACCTTGATGTCCGAGAAGCAGAGGCCGGTGGCGTCGTGGCGCACCAGGAGTTCATCGGGGCCAAAGGTGGGGAGAGAGGTCTCGATGGGGCGATTCTCGACGCCGAGATTGTCCAGCCCGGCGCCGAAGAGCGGCCAGAGGTGGTTGGTGGCCGGCAGCGGGGCGCCGGCCTGTCGGAAGGCGGTGAGTTTGTCGGTCATGGCGATGGTCTCCGAAGTAGGATCAAAATGACACAAATAGGATAAACACAGATGATAACGTCTTGGTCACGAAAGCAGAAATTGGAGCGCGTCGGCTGGCTCGAACGATGAATCCAACTCGCGCAAGCGCCCATCTTTTCTCGCCTCTGGCGGCGTGGCATAACCTGCTTTCGTATAGAAATCGTTGCGTTCGGCGCGGGTGGGCAGGTGCTGCTGCGCCCAATCGCTTTGATAACCCAGCCCGGCCGCCCTTTGGAGGACGGTATGCCCGTAAATGAAGTGGGCGCCGTCGAGAAAGGCCCGACGCACCGGCGCCAGCTCGGGGGCGTCGAAATCATCGACCAGCTTCTGTCCGAAGGCGTTCATCTCGGTGCCGACGTTGAGCGGCAGGTCGTATGCGCGGGCCATCGCGACCACTTCGTATAGTTTTGTGACCTTGTGCCGCCGTTGTTCGGGGTCCGCGAGGTTCCAGTTGCGGTCGGGGATGATGTTCATCGCCACCACGCCCTTGCCCACCAACAGGTCGAGCAACTCCGGCAGGGCCTGTTCCCCGGCCGAGGTTCCATCCAGCCAGGCCAGGCAGGGCAGGGCGCCGCAGGCGACGATCAGTTCGTGGAAGGCCTCGAGGCGGGGGAAGCTGCCGGCGTCCGGCTGCACATAGCCCACGCCCCCGCGTTTCATCAACCGGGCGCGAATCGTGTTCCTGAATCCGGCCCCATCCTGGCGCAGGCTGCGGATCTGCGCAACCGGCAGCTGCAGCCGCGCGGCCCAGAAGCCGTCGGGGTCGTCGAAGTGCTTCTCCGCCTTGCGTACATAGGCTTCGACGATGTGGCGCTCGGTGGCGTTGCCGTTTGGCGTCAGGGGCAGCACGTCGGCATCGTAGTCGAGGGTCAGGGGGTCGAGATAGGCATCGATGCGGGCGACGACATCGCGATTGCGGGCTTCGGCGCGGCGGCGCAGGTCGGCGGCGATGGGGGCGACCGAGGCGGGGATGGCGCTGGCGGTGAAGCCGATGCCCATGTGATAGGTCACGCCCGGCTCGCCGGGAGAGTTGATCTCGCGGTCGGCGAATTCGGGCAGGAACAGTCGCGTCTCGATGCCGGCGCTGCCGCGCACGCCCGTCAGTTCGCAGGCGTCGAGAAATTCGTCCACGGCGTCGAGCACATCGAAATCGACGATGCCCATGAGCTTGTAGCCCTTCTCTCTGCCCAGCCAGGCCAGGGCCGTGGGCGAATAGCCGTAGGCGTTGAACGAGAAGAAGGTGTGGCAGTGCATGTTGGCCACGTCGGCCGGTTGGGGCAGGGCGATGGCGCCCGCGCTTGCCAGGTCGAGCAGCTCACGCAGGGCGGCTCCTCGTCTGACGGGGCTGAAGTCGTTGAGTTGGGAGTGGAGAGTGGAGATTGGAGATTTGCTCTGCATTGGAGTTTGATTTTGCAGGAAGCAGTTTTATCAACACGAATCACACGAATGGACGAATGGCACAAATGATTGTAGAAAATTCGGTATGAGTTCACCTTGTCTGTCATTGCGAGGCTGTAGGCCGAAGCAATCCCCAACTTCCAATGCGATTTGGAGATTGCTTCCTTCACTGTGTTCAGGACGGCTGTCGCCCCTCGCAATGACAGAACGTGAACAGATAGAAAATTCATGCCATTCGTCAAATTCGTGTAATTCGTGAAAAAAAGATGGTCGTTGCGGCGATACTCAAGCTAATAGAGCAATCGCTGCGACATTGGCCTCGACTTGGGCGACGGTCTTGCAGCCGGGGATGACGGCGCTGACGGCCGGATGGCGCAGGCACCAGGCCAATGCCCAGGCCGCCATCTCCGCCCCCGCCGGAAGCTCTTCCCGGCGGATGAGCTCGACCTCGGCCAGTTGCGCCTGCACGCGCTCCGCCGGCAGCGAGGAACGCATGTCATCGGCCTGGCTGAACTCCGTCCCCGGCCGGTACTTGCCGCCCAGCAGACCGCTGGCCAGGGGCACGCGGGCCAGCACGCCCAGGTCGTGTTTCAGGCAGACAGGCAGGGCGGCGGCCTCGGGGCCGCGCTCTAGCCGGTTGTAGACGATCTGGATCACACTCGCCCCTACCGCCGTCGCTCGCTCGATCTGGTGCATGGGGTCGCCCTTCGAGCTGACCGACACGCCCAGATGCCGCACCTTGCCCAGCCGCACCTGCTCGTTGAGCATCGCCCATAGTTCGTCGTTTTCGAAGACGGCGTTGCCGCCGGAATGAAACTGATAGAGGTCGATGAAGTCGGTCTGCAGGGCGCGCAGCGAAGCCTCGAGTTGCTGCCTCACCTGCGCCGGCTGCCAGCGATCGGCGCGGGCCAGGTGGCCCAGCCAACGGTGCCCGAACTTGGTGGCCACGACCCACCGCTCCCTTCGCCCGGCCAGCGCCTGGCCGATCAGCCGTTCGGAAACATGGTCGCCGTAGCATTCGGCCGTATCGACCAGATTGACGCCCAGATCGGCCGCCCGGCCGAGGATGGCAGCCACTTCCGCGACCGCGAACGCCCGGCCCCATTCGCCGCCGAACTGCCAGGCGCCGATGCCGATGGCCGAGACGCGCAAGCCGGTGCGGCCGAGACGGCGGTAGATCATCCTCCTGTCCTCAACGGGCGCCCAGTTGACGCTGGCGGTAGTGCTCATCGGGCCGGGTGTGGATGCGGGCCACATGTTGGGGCGTCATGAAGTTAGGCCCGCCCAGGCTGTAGGCGCCCACCAGCACCCGCGCCGCCTTCACGGCCATGGCGGTGATGTTTTCGACCTGGCGGGCGGTGGGCGCCAGGGCGATGAAGCCGTGGTTTTGCATGTAGATGGTCTTGGGCCGTTCGCCGTGCGCGTCGAGGTACTCGGCGAGGGTCGTGCGCACGGCCCGGGCCAGCGGCAGGCCGGGATCGACATAGGGCGTCAGGGCTGGGGCCACGCCACAGACCACGATCTCATCGGGGAAGAGGCGTCCGGCCAGGGCCGAGGCGAAGGTGGTGGAGCAAGTAATGGCGTTGACGGCGGTGGGATGGGTGTGGCCGACGAAGTTGACGCCGGGCAACTGCAAGCATAGGGCGTGCAGAAAGGTCTCGACCGAAGGGTGGCCGGGCGCAGCCGGGTCGACTTTTGCCGCCGCCAGGGCCTCTTTGACCTCGGCATCGCTCAGATCAGGGCCGTCGAGCACGGCCAGGGCGCGGTCGAAGCGCACCTGCACGAAGCCCTCCGGCCCGATGCCATGCATCTCGCGGCCGCTGGCCTTCACCCAGAACGTCTGGTCATCCACCCGCGCCGAGGTGTTGCCTTCGGCAAGGATGACGTAATCGTGGGCGGGGTCGCCCAACCGGCGCGACATGTCCGCGAGCTGGCTCAGGATGTCATCTGGCATGGTGTCTGTTGGATTCGCTTTGAAAATGGTCGGTTTTGGAGTTACGGTTACAGCAGCCAGATTGTACCACACGACAGGCGAGCAGGTCTCGTATCTACAGCAGCGCCGCCAGAAAATCGATCACCCCCGCCAACTCCTCCGGGATGGCGCCGTCTATGGCCGTCACCATATGGCCGTTGTAGGTGATGGTGTACACGAACTGGTCGGCGCCGGGGGTCTCGAAACTGTGGTCAGCGTCGAAAAGGCCGCTCCCCGCCAGCAGCGAAGCTAATTCCTGCGTCTGGCTGGGCGTCAGTTGGCCGGTCTCGGTGCTGCCATCGTTGCGGGTGACGATGGTGGAGCCATCGACCTCGATCTGGACTTGATTCGTCTGGCCGGCAAAACCGCCGCTACGAACAAAGCTGACCGGCGTCAGCAACTGGCCGGACGAGGAAGTGGCCGGGGTGGCGGGGGCGCGGCAAGCCGCCAGAAGCAGGCTCAGCACGACCAAAGAGAACGACCAACGCACAACTTTCATCGCTCTACCTTCGCTTGGGGGGGATACGGCAGGTTATCCGCAGTTGCGGCGACCCTGCCGGCTGGATGGGTGAGGAGCGTCAAACAAGTGGGCCGGGGTTTTGCAGAACCCCGGCCCAGGTGAAACGAATGAGAAGGCGGTTCAGCTGCCACAGAGCGCCGCATCGATGCCCACTTCGTCCCAGGCATCGCGGACGTTGGCGGCATTGGCGCCGGCCACGGCGGCGGTGCTGCTGCGAGCATTGCAGAAGGTGGCGTTGGACGGCAAGGCGGTGAAGCCTAGGAAGGCGATGCGCTCAGCCGCCGAGAGGCCAATGCCGACCACGTTCGTGCCACTGGCCCGCGAAGGCTTGGCATTCTGGCCGCCGTTCACCAGCAGATAGTACCAGTGGTTGGCGATGCCGCTGTTGGTGTGCACCCCACCGTTGTCGCTGGTGCCGGTGTAGCGGTCGAGCCAGTGCGAGGGGTCGCCATCGGCGCCGGGGTTGGCCATGTCGCGGAAGCCATCCGAGAAGACGTCGATGTCCTCGCCCATGGTCCAGTTACCCTGGCCGGCATAGAACTCAATCGTATTGCCCATGATGTCCGAGAAGGCTTCGTTCAGCGCGCCCGACTGGTTCTGATAGATAAGGCCGCTGGTGGCTTCGGTGACGCCATGCGTCAGCTCGTGTGCGACCACATCCAGGTCGCCGGAAAGCTCCAGGTAGTTGACGCCATCGCCATCGCCATAAGTCATCTGTGTGCCGTTCCAGAAGGCGTTGACGTAGTTGCGGCTGTAGTGGGCCGACGAGCGCATGCCCTGGCTGTAGTAGCTCGTCCAGTTGAAGCTTTGCTTGTTCAGGTAGTAGTTGTCGGTGACGCGGGCATAGTAGTGCGCATCGACCATGGCCCGCTGGCCGGGGGAAGTGCGACCGGTCGTGTTCCAGATGTCGTTGCTATCGGTCGCCAGCGTGCCGGGCAACCTGGAGCGATTCTTGGCGTCGTAGGTGCTTTGGCGGCCGTCGGGCGTCTTCAGCTGATAGCTGCCGCTGACGTACTTGGTCAAACCGGTGAGATCCTTGGTGTCGCCCAAGACGCCGATGCCACTGCCGTAGGCGATGCCGTCATAGGCGTTCAGCACGGCGCCGGTTTCGGCATCCAGCCAGTAGAACCAGCGGCTGTCGGGCCGGCGGGTCTCGACGCGATAGAAATAGCGAGCGGTGGCGGGGTCGATCATCAGATCCACCGACCAGGCGCCCTCGCCGCCTACCTGCGCCGCCACAGCCGCCTGGGCGGCATCGGCGCTCAGCAAGATCTGGTTGGCGGCGATGAGGTCGGGGTAATGGGCGCCGATCACAGCCTCGGGCTGGCCGTTGGCCCCCCGATAGACCGTCACCTGCCCGCCCAAGACCAACGCCTCGCCCAACTTCTGTTGATAGCGTTCGGCAGTGATCCCGTAGACGTCGAGTGATTGCGCATCGACCAGGGCCAGGTCGGCAGGGAGGGCGACCTGGGCGGCATCCGCCCCGCTGGTGGCCTGGAAGCCGCTATCCTGTCCGCCCGATCCATCCTGAGCCGCGGCTACAAGTGGTAGCACGGCTGCCAGGGCGACGACGAGAGCGATGATGAAGAGTGTGTGTTTGCGGTTTTTCATGCGGGCTTGGTCTCCTGGAGACAAGGGGTAAGGGCCAAAGTGGGAGGTAGAGCGGATGTGGTTCGGACGACGGCCTGAAGTATCGTCAAAAACCGGGCTTTGTCAATTCACGGGAAAGCAGCGAAAAAAGTGAGGGTGAGCGATAAACTATGTGAATTAGCGCACAATGGCTTTGACAGAGCCATGAATTTGTGGCAGGATCAGGGAAAATGGGACCTGCACTTGATGGGCCGGCAAGCCCCCTCAGGCGTCCGATCCCTATGTGTTGGATAAATGCCGATTCGAAGCCGATTGATTGGGCTTGCCGATACCTCCAAGAGGAGAGCGAGGAATGCAGAGAATCATCTTGTGGATTGTTGTGGCGGTGGTGGCTGGGTTCGTTTTGATCCAGATTCTTCCTTTCGGGCGCAATCACACTAACCCCCCAGTCGTGGCCGAGCCACAATGGGACGGCCTACAGACGCGTGCGCTTGCCGCTCGCGCATGTTTTGATTGCCATAGCAACGAGAGCGTGTGGCCCTGGTACAGCAACATTGCGCCAGTCTCGTGGTTGATCACGCATGATGTGGATGAAGGGCGCAGCAAGCTCAACTTCTCGGAGTGGGGCGTTGTCCGTGCCGGGCGCGGCAGCGAAGGCGAAGAGGGGGAAGAAGGCGAGGGCAGACCGGGCGGTGGTGAACGGGGTGAAGGTGACGATGTCGTCCACTTGGTGCGATCGGGCGAGATGCCGCCATGGTATTTCGTTCTGCTGCACCCCAACGCAAAACTCACCGACGCCGAGAAGGAGGCGCTGATCCAGGGTCTGCAAGCATCGGGTGTTCAGGGCAACTAGCGGGTCAGGTCCAAATTGCGATAGAAGTCCGCATTGAAGAAGGCGGCTGCCAGCAGCTTTTCCAGCCGTGGGTCCTCAAGATTCAGCCCGCGGCGGTCGGCCAGCCAGCGGGCGATGCCCTCGGCCAGGTAGAGGTCGACATCGGCCAACGCCTCCTGGCTGGCGGCATAGCCTGCCCGATGGCAGCTTGTCAGCCCCGCCCAGAATTGCTCCCAGACGGCGGGGCTGGGTTGCCGCGGGAGGCGCCAACGGTTGAGGATGAGGCTGTGGATCAGGCGGCCGGCCGGGACGAGGAAGCCGGCCGTATCCTCGACCAATCGGCTGGCCTGCACCCAGGCGACATCCTCTAGCTGGCGCTGGAACACCGTGCTAGGGCCGGGGATGAAGGCGTGGGTGGCAGCGCCGATGACGATATGGCCGCTTTCGTCCCGCAACCAGGCTTCGACCAGCGGGGCAGGCAGGGGAGCGAGCATCTGCTGGGTGGCTGCCAACAGGCGCGTGGGCAACGGGAAGGCTGCGATCACGCTGGTGGGCGAATGGGCCAGAGTGTCGGGCAAGATGTGAATGCGAGGGTAGAGGGAGGGCAAGGGGGGGTGAGGGCGAGGTTCGTCAGCCGCCGATGAGATGGCGCACGGCGGTGTAGGGATCAAGCTGGCGCTCGGCCACGGCGTCGACAAGCTCGTTCAGCACGGCAGTCGGGGTGCGCTCCAAGACCTGGGCCAGCAGGGCGTCGCGCAGGATCATGCGCAGCTCGGTGGCGGCGCGCAGGCGGTCGCGCAGTTGGCGCGTGCCGCTCTGTTCCAGGTAGAGGCGGTGGGCCTCGATGTCGTCCACCAGCTCGCCCAGGCCCTGGTTCTGCACGGCCACGGTCTTGTGGATGGGCGGCATCCAGGCGGCGGGGTCGGGGTCGGGCGCCGGCAGGGTGATGGGCAGGATGCGGCCATGATGGATGACCTGGTGTTTGTCGGGCACACCCAGGCCGAGCATCATCTTCAGGGCCATGACGGTGCGGTCGGCCCCCTCGCGGTCGGCTTTGTTGACGGCGAAGATGTCGGCAATCTCCAGGATGCCGGCCTTGATGGCCTGGACTTCGTCGCCCAGGCCGGGGGCTTCGACGACGACGGTGGTGTGGGCCGTGCTGGCGATCTCGACCTCGCTCTGGCCCACACCGACGGTCTCGATCAGGATACGGTCGAAGCTGGCCGCGTCCAGGAGCATGACGACGTCGGCGGTGGCCTGCGCCAGCCCGCCCAGGCTGCCGCGGGTGGCCATCGAGCGGATGAAGATGCCGGCGTCGCCGGCCAGGTCGCGCATACGGACGCGGTCGCCCAAGAGGGCGCCGCCGCTAAAGGGGCTGGTGGGGTCGATGGCGACGATGCCGATGCTGAGGCCGCGGCGCCGATAGTCAAGGGCCAGGCCGTTGACGAGGGTGGATTTGCCGGTGCCGGGCGCGCCGGTGACGCCGATGATGTGGGCCTGGCCGGCGCGCGGGTAGAGGGCGGCCAGCAGGGGTTGGGCGAGGGCGGTGGCGTTCTCGATGTGCGAGATGGCGCGGGCCAGGGCGCGACGGTCGCCGGCGATGATGCCCGTGGTCAGGCCGGCGATGGTGTTGAGTTCTGTAGGCGACATCGAGATCCGCTACCCTGCAACAGCGCCTATTTCGCTATGAATGAAGGTGGTGATCTGCGAAGTGGGCGTTCCCGGCCCGAAAACGCCTTTGACGCCCATCTGATGCAGGGCGGGGATGTCTTCATCGGGGATGATGCCGCCCAGAAGGACGAGCACATCATCCAGCCCGGCGTTGTGTAACGATTCCTTGACTTTGGGCACCAGGGCCATGTGGGCGCCGGAGAGGATGGAGAGGCCGACGACGTCGACATCTTCTTGCAGGGCGGCTTCGGCGATCATGTCGGGGGTCTGACGGATGCCGGTGTAGATGACTTCGAAGCCGGCGTCGCGCAGGGCGCGGGCGACGACTTTGGCCCCGCGGTCATGGCCGTCGAGACCGGGTTTGGCGACGAGAATGCGGATTTTGCGATCCATGTAATTATATACCTCTTTGTTGAGTATGGATATTTGTTATTGGTTACTGGTTATTAAGCGCCAATAACTCAGGGCTTTCCGGTTCTCATATCCACTGAGTCGTAAAGCGTCAGAGTGCTAATTATGTCATGCTGAGCGGGTCGATCACACAAGGTTGTTGCAGAGGAATTCCAGCGAAGCATCTCGCGTGGGCCATCCAAATCTCATGAATTGTATGATGCCTTTCCGTTAGTGCTGACCTAAGACGCGCGAGATGCTTCGCTGGTATGGTCTTCACCATGTAAGTTGGCCGATTGACCCGCTCAGCATGACACACTATCGAGGAGTTCTCTTGCATCAAATGAGAAACGGAAAGCCCTGCCAATAACTAATAACCAATTACCAATAACCAATTACTAATTACCAATAACCACTAAAAATACACAGGTTCATGATAAACGCCAAATACTTCGCGGAAGACGTCGGTGATCTCGCCCAGGGTGGCGTAGGCGCGGACGGCGGCGATGATCGGCGGCATCAGGTTGTCGTGGCCGCGGGCGCAGCCGGCCAGCTCGGTCAGAGCCTTGTGGACGGCGGCATTGTCGCGCTCGGCCCGGACGCGGCGCAGGCGGGCAATCTGGCGGTCGTAGCCGGCGGGGTCCATCTCCAGGATGGGGATGGCGACCGGCTCATCGGCCAGGTAATCGTTGACGCCGACGATGGTGCGCTGGCGAGCGTCGATCTCCATCTGGTAGCGGTAGGCGGCTTCGGCGATCTCGCGCTGGAAGAAGCCGGCGTCGATGGCCGCCAGGACGCCGCCATGAGCGTCGATCTGGCGGAAATAGGCGTTGGCTGCGTCCTCCATCTGGTTGGTGAGGGCTTCGACGAAGTAGGAGCCGGCCAGGGGGTCGATGGTGTTGGCGGCGCCGGATTCGTGGGCGATGATCTGCTGGGTGCGCAGGGCGATGGTGACGGCTTTCTCAGAGGGCAGGGCCAGGGCCTCGTCCATGCTGTTGGTGTGGAGCGATTGTGTGCCGCCCAAAACGGCTGCCAGTGCCTGGATGGCCACGCGCACGATGTTGTTCTCCGGCTGCTGGGCGGTGAGCGAGACGCCGGCCGTCTGGGCGTGAGTGCGCAGGAGCCAGGAGCGCGGGTCTTTGGCGCCGTATTTCTCGCGCATGGCCCTGGCCCAAATCCGCCGCGCCGCCCGGAACTTGGCGATCTCCTCGAACAAGTCGTTGTGGGCGTTGAAGAAGAAGGAGAGGCGGGGGGCGAAGTCGTCGATGGCCAGCCCCCGCGCCAGCGCCGCCTCGACATAGGCGAAGCCGTCGGCCAGGGTGAAGGCCAGCTCCTGGGCGGCCGTCGCGCCGGCCTCGCGGATGTGGTAGCCGCTGATGCTGATCGTGTTCCACTGCGGCAGCTCCTGGGCGCCGAATGCGATCGTATCGGCCACGAGGCGGAGCGAGGGCGCAGGCGGGAACAGGAATTCCTTCTGGGCGATGTACTCCTTGAGGATGTCGTTCTGGATGGTGCCGCGAAGCTGATTGCGCCCGAAGCCCTGTTTCTCGGCGGCGACGATATACATGGCCCAGAGGATGGCCGCCGGCGAGTTGATGGTCATGCTGGTGCTGATCTCGCCCAGGGGGATGCCGTCGAACAGGATCTCCATGTCGGCCAGCGAGCTGATGGCGACGCCGCACTTGCCGAATTCGCCCAGCGCTTCGGGGGCGTCGGTGTCGTAGCCGTAGAGCGTGGGCATGTCGAAGGCGACGGAGAGGCCGGTGTTGCCGTGCGCCAGCAGGTATTTGTAGCGGGCGTTGGTTTCTTCGGCGGCGCCAAAGCCGGAGAACATGCGCATCGTCCACAAACGGCCCCGGTACATGCTGCTGTGAACGCCGCGCGTATAAGGGTACTCGCCCGGCAGCCCCAGGTCGCGCCCGTAGTCGAGATCGGCGACATCCAGCGGGGTGTAGACCCGTCGCACGGGCGCGGAGGAAGTGGTGATGAACTCCTTCTTGCGCTCCGGCTGGCGGGCGAGGGCCGGGCCGAGGGTGGCCTGCGCCCAGCGGTCGGCCTGGCGGCGCAGGTCTTGGAGCGAGTCGTCGTCGAAGAGGGGCATAAGACGTGCTACAACTGGCTGATCATCCATTCGAATACCCCTTCGGTTCGGCGCAGAACCAGGGCGGCTTCCTGGCGAGATAGTGGAGGCAGGGAGGCGTCGCCATAAAGGCTCTCGAAGTCGAACGGATTGGCGTCTGCCAGAACATCGAGCTGTTCTTCTGACAAGGACAACCGCGCAAGGTGGGCAAGCTTTGCCAAATCGTGGATTCTTGGCGCCAGGTCATTGGTCTGCCTGCAAACGTGGGCCTTCAGGGCTTTTTCCAGAGCAAGATGGAGGAGAAAGAGGCCCTGGCGCACCAATTGACGGCGCAGCAAAACCTGGGCTGCTTCCCAGTCCGATAGGGCGCCATTGCGCCAGTAGGCGACCTGCTTTTCGATGTCGATCATGGCCGGCTCATCATGGTCATCGTCAACTTTGTGTCATTTTACACCAGACCCCGCCGGCTGTGAAGCTTCCGCTACAGACATGCGATCATGTTGCACGGTTGCATGGCTCCATCGGCTGCTGGAAGACGAAACCCTGGCAGAATCGTCTCACAAAGCGGTTCGTCTTACAGCACCTTTGCCGTACTTGCGCTAGAGTGCGGTCATTCACGGGTTATGGGCGTGGTCTTGCTCGTGAGCCCGCGGCTTGTGATGTTCGGTATGGAACCCTGCATTGATTGGTGCAGGCAGGCAATGAAGCGACCAGGCAGCGCATCAAAGCTGCGCTGTGGGTTGGGATAGGCTGGGAGCGAGTATGTTCCTGGTCGTGTCGGTTGAAAAAGAAAACGTGTCTCTTTCGACGGAAAGCCCTCTTGCGCAGCGACAATGCCAGGTCGCTGCGCAAAACCCCATCACCTTCTCTCCACCCCGCTCAGGAGCCAAGCCATGAGATCACGCCGTCTGGAAATCTTCGCCTTCACCGCCATGCTCTTTGCCATGCTGGCGCTGTTCGTATCGCTGCAGTCGAACACGCGCGCTGACGATGGCTCCGCTGGGCCTGATTCAGCCGCAGCGCCTCAGCAAGCGCAAGCCGACATCCCGCACACCTTCAACTATCAGGGCTTTCTGCGCAACCCTGACGGCACGCCGATGTCCGGAGTCTATAAGATCGATCTCGCTGTCTATTCCGACGTCTTTGGAGGGAGTCCGCTCTCGCCCTCGCCATGGTCATGGTTTAATGTGCCCGTGCAGGATGGTCTATTCAATGTCGTCGTGGAAGACACGGGCAGTGTCTTTACTGCCAACGCCCCTCTTTACATCGGCATCAAGGTGAACAACGGGCCGGAGCTGATCCCACGCCAGCGCGTCCACCCTGTGCCCTGGGCCCAGACTCTGGCGCCGAATGCCACTGTCAGCAATCTCAACCTGACCGGTTCGACGCTGCTCGGCTACACGTTGGTTTCGTCGAACGCCAATGGCCTGCTCACGCTCGTGAACCAAGGCGGCTTCGAGTTTCAGACTCAAAGCATCTCCAGGCTCCGGGTGAACACCAATGGCGATACCATCGTGTATGGCAGTCTTAAGGTGAACAACGACAGCCCGGTCTTGATCAAGCGCTGGAATGGTTTCCAATGCACCAGCAATGAGCCCTGCCTGATCCCGACGGGGATCAACAGCAGCACCCATTACTGCACGATGGCAGGATGGGAACTGGCGATGGATATCTCCGAGAATGACAGCGGCGTCTATTCGCGCTGGCTTTATACTGATGGCAACGGCCAGTGGATTCTGAAATTCTCGAACAACATCCAGGATTCCCCACAGAAGGTTTGGGCAGAGATCGTCTGCTACCGCGCGGGCATCTACGCTCAGACGTTCGTTACCGCCAGCGGAGCGAGCGATGGAACCGACCCCACCCAGGGCCAGGCGCCTGAACCGGTCGCCGCGCCTGCGGATGATGGCCAATGAGGGGGAGCGTATGAGACCGAACACCGTGTATAGCCGCGGGCCGGACCCTTCGGGCCGGCGCCTGCTGCGAAGTTCTTTTTTCGGCATCGTCCTCGGCTTCGCCTTTCTGTTCACACTCAACCTGGCGGCGGCCCAAGGCTCCCTCGAAGCACGCTGCGGCGCAGATTCACACTGCGGCGCCGCCGACGCCATTTCGCCGGGGGAAGGTGAGGCTTTCGGCAATTACCGCATCACCGGCCCCAGCGCCCCTGCCGCCGGCGCCCTTGTCTACGATGACTTCAAGCGGATAGAAGCGCAGGCGCGCGACCTGCTGCGCCGCAACATGAACTTCCGCCAGGACATTTCTCCCTACCGCGGCGGCAACAGCTTCGACGAGCTGGTGCGCAAGTTCGACACGGCCGCCGGCGGCGTCACCGGCTTCAACAAGCCGGCGCCAGACAACCCCAACCTCACCCTCCAACAGCGCATCGACATCGCCGACGCCGAGCTGCGCCAGGCGCGCGATCTCTACGCCTATCTGACGGTCTTCGGCCCGGAAACGCGCTTCCGCGGCGATGGCTTTTACAACGGCGCTCCCCCTGTCGGCTATCCGGCGCCGCTTTGCGGCAACCCGGCCAGCAAGGAGAACCCAAACCCGCCCGATCTCCAGCACGACGGGCAGGTGCTGGAACCCATCATCGACTGGTGCGACTTCCCCGCCCGGCTGCGCCAGAGCGTACGCGAAGCCGCCAACATCCGCATGATCTTCGCCCAGCAGTTCATGGTCGACGCCCTGGGGCTGCATTTCAGCGGCACCGAATTCTTCGGCGGCGAGGCCTTCGTCCGCCAGGAGGTGGCGAAGCTGGATGCGGCCAAACACCAGTATGAGTTGGCCGAGACGGGTCTGGCCGAGGCCATGACCCGCGCCGTCGGCAACGGCTGCGTGGTTTCGGATTTCTACACCCAACCTGAGTGGTCCCTGTTTTCCCGCGCGGCCGAAAATCAGGGCACAGCCCAGCACCATATCGCCGTCCGCCAGAGCTATCTCGATATCAACCAGCCTGGCGACGTTGCCCGCGCCAAAGCTGCGGCCGAAAACACCTTCCGTCTTGCGGCCATCGAGGGTTACGTCAAAATGGCGCGCATGGCCGGGATGACCACCAACCCCACGGCCGGGCTTGGCTGCGCCCGCGGCGTGGCCCCCAACGCGCAATTGGCTTCGGACATGGCGATCAACCTGCAGGAAACCCGGCGCAAGGCCCGCGAGATGGGCGATGGGCGCAATGTCTTTGGCTTCGACGTCAACTTCACCCCCGCCCGCCCCTACTACCTGCCGCCCAACAGCCAGGATCGCGGGCTGTGGAACGAAGCCATGGATGCCGTGGCGATTGCCCGCGACCTGGAGAAAGACGAGACGCAGAACAGCCGCGCCTTCGACCAGACCCAGGAAGACCTGCGCACGGCGATCAACGCTCTCAAGACCTCGCTGGACATGGAGATTTCCAACGACCTCGGCTGCACCCATACCGGCGCTGATGCCAACGACCCGGAATTCTTTGCCTGCGTCGATTTCCAGATGGCGGAATTGAACAAGTGCCTCGACTACGTGCGCTATGAGAAAGTGCCGCCAACCAATCCCCTTCCGGGGATAGCGACCTTCCAGCAGTGCATGGATCGGAAGGACAATAAGGGCGAGCTGCTGATCGTCAATGCCAACGCCCGCCAATCGCTTTTGGAACTGCGCGGGATCTTCATGGAGCAATACGGCATCGAGCAACGGGCGCAGAACATCAACCAGCGCATCCAGCTCTCCAGCGGTCGCAACGCCACCGTCACTCTGTGGTTGGGCATCTCGGGCGCAGCGCAGACGGCTGCCGCCGTCTCGCAAGCGATGTTCGACATGGTCTCCGGGATTGATGTTGAAAGTCCCACAGCACCTGCGGCCGCGATTTATGGCGGAGTCAATATTTTGGTGCAGGCCGCGGCCGGCGCCCTCTCCACCGCCGCCGACATCGAGATCGAAAACGCCGAACTGTACGAAGAAGTGCAGAACATGCTGCTGGATCAAAGCGAGCTTCTGATCGATGCCCTGGTGGCCGAGCAGGCCTTCCGCGCCAAGTACGTCGAGTTTGTGGGCATCCTCGGCCACATGGACGACGTGGTCAACGAGACGCAGCGCCAGCGCGCTTACTTCAAGCTCAGCCCCGGCAACGACCCCAGCTACCGCATCGTGCGCGATTCAAAGCGCCTGGAACTGGCCAAGCAGTTGGAGTATGCCTCCAGGGTCGCCTATTTGGCTGCGCGCCGGGCCGAGTACGAGTACGCCGCCCGCCTCTCGGCCAGCAACTTCCGCATCTCTGACATCTACCGCGCCCGCACCGCCGGCGACATCAAACGCTTTCTCGAACGCCTGAAATCCACCACCGACAGCCTGGCCGCGGGCACCAGCAGCGCCGCCCTCACCCCTGCTGATTTCACCGTCTCGGTGGCGCAGCAGATGTTGGGCCTCACCGATGACGCCCTGGCGCGAGACGGGTTCAGCACCCCCGCCGCCCGCCAGGCCGAGAGGGTGCGGCGCTTCCGGCTGTGGGTGGCGCAGAACTCGGTTCCCAATACCTTCGAGCCACCCTTCGAAGGCAACGTGCTGCGTTTCACGTTCACCACCTCGCTTCTGAATGGCGGCGTCTTCTCCAACGTCATCCAGCAGGGCTACGACCGCTACTGGCTGCTCAAGCTGGCCGGTATCGGCGACCCCAAGCCATCCAGCACCGGCCTGAGCATCAACCTGCTGACGGCCCAGAACGGACTTTCGTACCGCACCGTGGCTGTCACCCAGGGCGGCGTCTCCCATCTGAAAGCGCAAAGCGGGTGCGTGTTCGATTACCGCCTGATGCCGCCGGCCGTGCTGCTGGGCCTGGAATGGCCGAGCAACCAGCCGCCGGAACAGGTAACCGCCGTGTTCAATGGCAATATCAACGCCGAGAATCCCTGGACGGCCAACGGCTTCCGCACCCCGTCCTTCCTCGGTCGCCCGGTCTCGGCCACCAACTGGCAGGTGCTGGTCTTTGCCGGCGCACCCATGAGCGGGATGACGGACATGGACTTGCAGCAACTGACCGACATCCAGTTGAACTTCAGCACCACCTATGCCAGCCGCACTCCAGGGCCGCCTGCGGCCGGCGACTGCACGCGGATCGACTATTGAGAGGAGACCCATGAATCAACAGGCGAATTCCGCTGCATCCAGGATCACACTGATCGCAAGCGCCTTCATCGTGGGCCTGGCGCTCCTGGCGCTGCTGGTGGCGCTCCAGATGAGGCCGCGCCCGGCGCCGGCCCCCGCTGTCCGGGCCGATTCGGCCCTCGCCGCCTATGGTCCGTTGGGCGCCTACAGCGGCATCGTCAAGCTGGATTGGGCGCTGACCGGCGTCTATTCCGATACACTGCCCACCCCGACGCCGCAGCCGGACGGCACCCCTTCCCCGATCCTGGGCGACGTCAACCTGGGTATTCTGTTTCATCCCGACAGCAGCCCGGATGACGGGCATGTGGATCTCGGCAACACCCTGGTTTTCACACGCGAACACACGATCACGGCGACGCCCGTTGGCCCCACGCCCGGTCCCGGCACTCCAGCCCCGGCCGCCGTTCCCCTGGCAGTCGGCCCCAAGGTCAGCGTCGCTTTCAACGGACTCACCCTACGGGTGGAGTCCGAACGTTTCGCCATGACTACCGGTGCAGGGCAGCGCTTGCAGCGCCAGTTCCGGCTCATCGGGGCCACCGACGCTGGCGACAGCCATCGCTTCACCGGCGAGTATCGAGAGACGATCTGGGGCTTTGGCGCCCGGCCGCTGACGCTGGTGGGGACGTTCATCCTGGTGCAGCCGCCGAACGACGCGCCTGGCGCCGAGTTCGGCCAGTGGGCCACCACGGCGACGGCCAGCAGCGAGTATGCCAACCCCGATTGGTCTGCGAACCAGGCGACAGGCGCCCCCAACGTCGAGACTTGCAGCGACAACATCTATGCCTGGGCGCCCGCCCCTTCCGGTCCGGACCCGGAATGGCTGCGGCTTGGCTACGCCACCCCGGTCTATGCTACGGCAGTGCGCGTGCGTGAAAGCTGGGTCACCGGGTCGGTCAAAGGCATCGACCTGGTGGAGCCTGACGGCACGATCCACACGCTGACCATCCCCGCCGACACGACTCCCTGTCCCGGCTTGTTTGTGGTCACCTTCCCTCAAACCACCTATGTCGTGGTCGAGGTGATCGTGCACACCCAGATCGCTGACTGGGAGGAGATCGACGCCGTGGAACTGGTGGGTGTGCCTGTGCCGACCGCCACACCGACGCCCACACCTACGGCCAACGCCTCGACGGCGACGCCAACCCGCACCCCCACCACCGTTGCCTCGACGGCCACGCCCACGCGCACACCGACGCCGGCCGGCCCCACAGCGACGCCCACGCGCACCTCTACCCCAGGCGGCCCCACAGCGACGCCTACCGTCACCGGCCCCTCCGGCTTCAAGCTCTTCCTGCCGCTCAGCCTGCGCCAGAGATAGCACGCCCCGTGATAGCCTGGTAGTAGCGACTTCAGTCGCCCTTCTCGCGAAAGATCGCGACTGAAGTCGCTATTACGATGGCCCGATGGCCTCCGCCAAATGCCTTGCATTTTCGGGCGGGGTGCGGTATAACCGGGGCAGGAGGTTCGGCCATGATGAAGCTACCGATCGGGATCCAGGCGTTCGAGGTCATGCGCAGCCAGGGCTTTGTCTACGTGGACAAGACGCGCTGGATTCACCAATTGGTCACGGAGGGCATCTACTACTTCATGGCGCGACCGCGGCGCTTTGGCAAGTCGCTGCTGGTTTCCACATTGCGTTGCCTGTTCCAGGGCCGGCGCGAGTTATTCGATGGGCTGTGGATCGCCGAGCCGGGTCGCTGGGATTGGCAGCCGCATCCGGTGGTGGTGCTTGACTTCAACCAGATCGCGCATGACACACCGGAAAACCTTCACCTGGGCCTGATGCGCGCTCTGGAGCAAATCGCCGAGAGCTATCAATTATCGCTTCGAGAACCGCTGTTACAGGGGCGATTCGTCGAGTTGGTGCTGAAATTGCAGCAAGTCGCGGGCCAGCCGGTGGTTGTGTTGATCGACGAATATGACAAGCCCCTGATCGACCACCTCGGCAGAGGCGAGCCTGGGCTGGAAGTGGCGCGGGCCAATCGAGACATCCTGCGGAACTTCTTTGCCGTGCTCAAGGGCAGCGACGTCGCTCCCGTGCTGCGTTTTGTCTTGCTGACCGGCGTCTCGCGCTTCAGTCGCGTCTCCGTCTTCTCGGCGCTGAACAATCTCAACGACATCAGTATGCACGAGGATTATGCCGGCATGTTAGGGTACACGGACGAAGAGCTCGACCCTTACTTCAGCAGCCATATCACTCGCCTGGCGACTAAACTGGGCGTCGAACACGCAGGGGCGCATGCAGCCCTGGCGCACTATTATGACGGCTATCGCTTCTCCACCAGCCCGCTCCAAGTTTACAACCCCTTTTCGGTGCTGGTCGCGCTGGATCGCCGTGAGCTGAACAACTATTGGTTCGAGACTGGTACACCGACCTTTTTGATCGACTTGCTGCGGGAGAAACAATACTCTCTGCCGGCATTGGAAGGTCTTCAAGTAAGCCCATCCGCCTTTTCAACCTTTGAACTGGAGCGCCTGTCGCCTGAAGCATTGCTGTTCCAGACCGGCTACCTCACCATTCACGATGTGCAAGACAACATCTATACCCTTGGTTATCCCAATCAGGAAGTCAAGACTGCCTTCACCGAAGCGATGTTGTTCGGTCTTGAGTCTCTGGCTTCCGAAACAAGTTCCCACGTACTGCGGCTCTCGCGCTATCTGCAAGCAGAAAACCTGACGAGCTTCTTCACCTCGATCCAGGCTGTTTTCGCTTCGATCCCGTATGACATCCAAACCAAACGGGACGAGGCCTACTACCACACGCTCTTTTACCTCATGCTTTCGGCTTCTGGTGGACAGGCGCAGAGCAGTGTGCTGACCGCGCGCGGGCGCATCGACATGGTGGTGGCCTTCCCCGATAAGGTCTATGTTGTGGAGTTCAAGTGCAACCAGGATGCACGAGCAGCTATTCGCCAGATTCGCGGCCAGGGCTACGCCGACCCCTATGGCGGCGGAGGCCGCAAGGTGCTCTTGCTGGGAATCGACTTCAGCACCGAGGCGCGGAATGTGGCCGAGTGGGTGGTGGAGGAGGGGTAGGCCGGGCCGACAAGGGCGCTGGCCAGGATCAACCTCCCGCTTCCACCGCCGTAAACTCCAACTTCACCGTCACCGCATCCTTCACCTTCAGCAGACCGGGCATGTCGGGCGGCTCGAAGCCGAAATCGGTCATCAGCAACTCCGCCTGGGCCACGCCGGTCAGCTCGTTGCCCTGCAAGGTGGCGGTCACATCGAACACCACCGGCTTGGTGACCTGGCGGATGGTCATGTCCCCGGCCAGTTTGAAGCTGAAGGGCTGGCCCTCGGCGGCATCGGCGGGGAAGTCCTGGATGCCGGTGGGGACGAATGCCGCCGAGGGGTAGCGCGACGATTCCAGCCAACGCTGGCGGATGCGGTTGTCGCGGCGGTTGTCGTCGCTTTTGAGGGTGCTGATATCGACCTGGAACTGGCCGGACACCACCTGCGGCGGGGTGAAGGGCGACACAGCGAACTCGCCCTGCAAGGCGTTGGTGACGCCGACGGCGTTGGCCAGCCCCAGCGCCTTGCCCAACATCCCCACCGCCTCGTTGAAGAATTCCTCTTCGGCGGTGTAGCTGGCCTGGCTGCGGGCCGGGTCGAGGCGGAAGGTGCGCACATCCAGGGCCACACCCTCGTCGGGCGGTTGCGGGCTGGATTCGGCGGGTGGGACGGCGGTGGCAGCCGGAGCGGGTGCCGGGGTGGGCGTCGCTGCCGGCGCACACGCGGCCAGGAGGACGACGAGCAGGAGGCTGGTGAACAGGAGGAGGCGGGTGTGGGTCATGGTGGCGTCTGAGATGTGAACAGCGGCGGCAGAGGACGACGGCCACAAGGATAGCACGGGAACCGTGTTTTCTTTGTAGCCGTCGTGACCTTGTGCCGGCATTCTGCTCGTGTTACGCCGCTGCGGCGGTGGGCGGTCGCTCGACCGGCTTCTGAAAGCTGATGCTGCGCTTGACCGGGGTGAAGCCGACCCGTTCGTAGACTCCCAGGGCGCCGGTGGGGTTCTCGGTGTCCACGCCCAGGCTGGCGTAGTCCAGGCCGGCGGCCTTGAAGTCAAGCATGGAGCGGTGCAGCAGGGCGGTGGCGATGCCGCGCTTGCGCCAGGGCCGGCGCACGCCCAGATCGCCCACCCAGGCCTCGCGGATGCCCTTGCGCTCGTTCTCTTCCTCATTGAGGAAGTTGATCGAGAAGCCGGCCACCTGGTCGCCATCCAGCACGGCGTAGGACATCGTGGGCAGGAAGCTCTCGCGTCCGACCATGAACAGCTCCCAGGCCGCCTTTGTCATCGGCTCGAAGCCCCAGTGGTCGCGGAACGACTCGTTGAAGGCTTCGAAGATGAAGGGGTCGAGCTCAGGCGTCCATTCGACCAGTCGCAGGCCGCCGTTCATAGCAGGCGCGGGGATGGGCTGGCCCAGGTCGCGGCGCATTTCGTAGAAATAGCGCTTTGCCTGGTAGCCGTGGCGGGTGAAGAAGTCGATGCGCTCGTGCTCGAAGTCGTTGCAGTGCAGCCGTAGGACGCGGGGCAGGTTTTCGGGCCGAGCCAAAAGCGCGGCGCTGGCGCGGGCTTCCATCCAGCCGAGGATGGCGCTGCCGAGCCCCTGACGCCGGTGCTGAGGATGCACCCCGCCCCAGAAGTAGGCTTGCAGCTTGGTCTCGGCCGTGGGGAAGATGTAGACCCAGGCCAGGGCGGCTATCTCGCCGTCGGGTGTGAAAGCCACGAGGCTGTCCTTCTCGACGTCGACGTCGGGGTCCTTGAACTCCCGCTCGATGTCGGAAATGCTGTCGGTGCGGTGGGTGCCGTCGGCGGCATCGCCGGCAAGGAACAGGCGCTGGATGGCGGCTGCGTCTTCAAGCACGGCGGGCCGCCAGATGTAATGGGGGAAATCGCCCGGTTGGAGCGATGAGAGGCTGTTGGTATTCATGGGGTTGTCTTGTGTGGTGAGTGTTGGGGTCAGACCTTTAGGGTCTCGCAGACCCTAAAGGTCTTCCTTGTTCAACCATTGCGGTGCAGCTTGCCGGTGCGCTTGGCGTATCGTTCGGCCAGGCCGAAGACTTTCAAGCCGACCGGGATGGCGATGAAGCCCATCAGCAGCACGGGCCAGATCTGCGGCCAGAGTGCGGCCGGGCCGGCGCCTTGCAGCAGGGCGGCGCGGACGCCGACGAGCACGTAGGTGGCCGGGCTGAGCACCGACAGCTTCTGCAGCGCCTCGGGCAGCACCTCGATGGGGTAGTAGACGCCGGAGATGAGCAGCATCAGGGCGACGATGACATGGGTCATCTGCGAGCCGCGCTCGGGGAAGAGCAGCGGCAGCACTGAGCCCATGATGCCGACGCCGATGAAGCTGAGGCTGCCGGCCAGTAGCATGATGGCGCCTGCGGCCAGGTTGGCGTTGCTGAGGTCGATGTCGAACAGCAGCACGGCGACGACCAGGATGGCCATGTTGAAGACCATGCTGTAGAGTACGGCGAAAAACGTCTGGCCAGCCATGTGGGTGATGCGGTGGATCGGCGCCATCAGGGTGTATTCGATCGTCCCTTCCCAGCGTTCGATGCTGATCACATCGGTGATCCAGTAGAAGATGACCGAGAGGAAGTGCCAGACCAGGGTGCCGACGATCAGGTAGAGGGCCAGGTAGCGGCCGTCGACGGTGGCGTTGCCGCCGCCGAGCTGCTCCATGCCCAGCCCGATGTAGGCGACCGAGAGGGCGTTGGCGATGGAGTAGCACAGCCAGACGATCTCCCACGACCAGTAGCGGCGCACCAGGTTGGCGTTGCGCTCCATGAAGGCATAGGTGGCGCGCAGTTGTTGCCTGGCGAAGGTGGGTTGTGATGAGGTGATGGGTGTGGCGGACATGGGAGTAACCTTGAGAGGATGCAGGGAAGAGAGGTGAAAACAGTCAACAATCAGCAGTCAACAATCAACAGTCAACGGTTGACGCTTCACTTGCGACTTGCGACCTTAAGCCTCATCCTCCTCGCTCATCAGTTGGCGACCGGTGAGGTGGAGGAAGACGTCTTCGAGGGTGGGTTCGTGGCCGTTCTGGTTGGGGGCCAGCGTGCGCAGGGCGATGGGGGTGTCGAGGGCGACGACTTTGCCCTTGTCCATGATGGCGACGCGGTTGCAGAGGACTTCGGCTTCGGCCATGTCGTGCGTGGTCAGTAGGATGGTGACGCCGTCGTTCTGTTGCAGTTCGCGCACCACGGCCTGGACTTCGCGCTTCGAGCGGGGGTCGAGGCCGGTGGTCGGTTCATCGAGCAGGAGGATGCGCGGGCGGGTGAGCAGGGCGCGGGCGATGGCGACCTTCTGCTGCATCCCGCGCGACATCTGCTCCATCGGGTTGTGGATGGCCCGCTTTTCCAGGCCCAGCCGGGTCAGGATGGCCTCGACCTGCTGCCGCGTTTCCTTGCCCTCCAGACCGTAGAGCCGGGCGCCGTAGAGCAGGTTTTCCATGGGCGAGAGCTTCTTGAAGAAGCTGGCCTCGACCGAGACGCGGTTGATCAGGCGCTGCACCTGCATCGGTTGCCGGACGACATCGTGGCCGAAGACCGTGATCGAGCCGGCGTCGGGGAGCAGCAGGGTGGAGATGAGGCGGATGAGCGTGGATTTGCCGCCGCCGTTGGGGCCGAGGACGCCGAAGATCTCGCCTTCGCCGACCGCGAAGCTGACGTGATCGACAGCGATGATGGCGGCTTTCTTGTCGTTGGCCGCGGCATGGCCGTTGGCGCCGTTCTTTTCGTTGGCGCTACCGTTGGTGGCGGTCTTCTTGTCGTTGCCGTTGGCTTCGGCCGCCGGTTTGCGCCACGGCAGCCAGGCGCGCCCGGCGTCGGGTTTGCCGAATTTCTTGTAAACATCAGCGACGATGATGGCGGTGGACATGGGAACCTCTGGGGGTGGGTCGTGGATGGTGATGGGCCAGGAAAGAAGGGATGAAAGGGCGTCAGGATTTGGGCTGATGGGGATGGTGGTATTCATGGCAAGGTGTGTGGGGTGAGGGGGCGGAACAAACAAAAACGGCCACGGGGGTTGCCCGGTGGCCGTTTCTTGCTGACAGGCGCCGAAAAAGGCGCGAGAAACAAAAAGGCCACGGGGCTGGAAGTGCGCCCGTGGCCTGTGTCGTCGAATTGACTTTACATAACCCCTAGGTGGTGGACGCACTCCGAGAACGCGCAACGAAATCGCCAGCGGCAAGACGGCGAATTCGCAGATAGGTGTGGGCAAAGGTGATTTGCATTGACTGCGTCCTCCAAATAGGGATGTGAAACGGGAATGAGTCTAGCATGGCCGGGCGGCAAGGGCAAATCTGCGATCAGGCTTTGTTGATTTTGCCCAGAATCTGGGCGAGTACAGCCTGCTCTTCCTCATCCAGGTAGCCGGCTTGCAGGCCGGCTTGCAGATGGTTGCCTCCCAGCAGCGCCTGGCCCAAGCGGCTGGCAGCCAGCGTGCGCAGGTCTTCCTCGTAAGGGTCGCTGAGTAAATGGTCATCGACAATGCGACCATCGCGCATTCGCAGAATCCGCCGCGTCGACTGGGCCACGCGGCGGTCATGGGTGACGACGACGATCGTGACCCCCTGAGCGCGGTTGAGTTCGTCGAGCAGGGCCAGGATCTCCTCGCCACTCTGGCTGTCCAGGCTGCCGGTGGGTTCGTCGGCCAGGAGGATGGCGGGGGAGTTGGCCAGGGCGCGGGCCACAGCCACACGCTGGCGTTGTCCGCCCGACAATTGGCTGGGGGTCGCCTGCAGCCGCTCACCCAACCCCACCAAATCCAGGAGATGGGCGGCCCGCTCTCTGCGCTTGCGGCCATCGTCCCCCTGTCCCACCATCGGCGTTTCCACGTTTTCGATGGCGGTGAGGGTGGGGATGAGGTTGTGCAGTTGGAAGACGAAGCCGACGGTGCGCGCCCGGAAACGATCGACGTCCTTCAGCCGGGCCAGGTTCTCGCCCGCGACCCGCACTTCACCCGAAGTGGGCAGGTCGAGCGCCCCCAGCAGGTTGAGGAGCGTGCTCTTGCCGCAGCCGCTCGGCCCCATGATGGCCACGAATTCGCCCGTCCGGGCCGAAACGGTCACATCGTCCAGCGCCCGCACGGCCGTCTCGCCGCTGCCGTAGATTTTGGTCAGATGAGTGGTTTCAATCAATGCTTCCATGCAACTTCTCGCCACCTTCGCGCCCTGCGCGGATCACCTCTCCGGCTCGATATTGACGAGAGCCGTCATCCCCCAGCGCAGGGCCGGGTCGAGGTCGGTGACGGCGACGGTGAGGGTGAAATCGGTGCTGCCCTTTTCGGTGGTGCTGATGGGCGCAATGCGGAGGATCGTCCCCTCGAAGGTGCGGCCTGGCAGAGCGTCGAAGCTCACCTCCACCCGCATCCCCTCCTGCACATGGGCGACATCCGTCTCGCGCAGGTCGGTGGTCTCCACCTGCATCTGGCTGGTGTCGCCCAGCAGGATCAGAGGCGACCCCGGAACAGCCATCTCGCCCGGCCTGGCCATCACACTGCCCACCTGTCCGGCGAACGGGGCCACGATCTGCATCTGCTGCAACTGGGCCTGGGCTGCGCCGAGGGCGGCTTGCGCCTGCCGCACGCGTGCATTGGCCATGGCCTTGTCGGCAGCCGTGGCGCCATCTTGCCGCGCCTTCAGCCCGGCCTGGGCGCGGGCCAGCTGGGCTTGGGCGCTGCTCACGCCTGCCTGAGCCTCTGGCAGACGTGCTTGCGCCATGGCCACCTGGTGTTGGGCAGCGGCGATCTGGGCGCGAGCGACGGCCCTCTGCTGGGGAGTTGCGCCCTGGAGGATGGCTTCGCTGGCGGCTTTGGCGGCCTCAAAAGCGATGGTGGCCTGCTGCAAGGCCGCTGCCTGCGGCATGGCCCCGGCGTGGGGGTCGCCGCGGATGGCGTCATAGGCGCTTTGGGCCTGCTGGAGGGTCGCAGCCGCCAGGTCGATCTGCTTCTGCGCTGCGATCCGTTCGGCTGGCGTGGGATGGCTGGCCAGCTCGTTGTATTGGGCCTGAGCGATGGCAAGTTGGGCCTGCGCCGCTGCCACCGACTCATTGGCCTGCTGGACTCCAGCCTGGGCCAGCGCCACGCCCGCCTCGGCCGCGGCCACATCGGCCTGGGCCGCCGCTAATTCCGCCTCGGTTGCTCCTTCAAGCAACTTCTCGCGGGCGGCTTCGGCCTCGGCCAGGGCAGCCTGCGCCGTCTCCACCTGGCTTTGCGCCAACTCGTCCGCCAGTTCGACCAGCAAGGCGCCTTCCTCGACCTGATCGCCCGCCTCGACCTGCACCCTGGCCACCTTTCCGCCCGCCGCCGGGCTGAGCGAGGCCCAGCGGACAGGGGTCAGCCGGCCGGAGGCCCAGATCACAGTGTCTTCTGCCGCCGCCTCCGTGTCGAGAGGCGCTTCGGCGGCGGGCGTGGCGGCGGGGGCGGTGAAGCGCTGGTAGGCCAACCATCCCGCCACGACGGCGAGCAAGGCGAGTACGGCGACAAGGAAGGTTCTTCTCATAGTTGCCTCCAACGATTGTCATTCATAACGCAGCGCCTCGACCGGCAGCAAACGGCTGGCGCGCCAGGCTGGATAGGCGCCGGCGAGCAGACCGACGACCAGCGTCAGGATCACGGCCTGGATGAACGTAGCCGGCTGCCACAAAGGCTGCATGTACGTGCTCAGAATCGGCGCCTGAGCCAGCGCCTGCATGAAGACGACGCCGATCAACGAGCCGAGTAAAGCCGCCAGCAAACACAGCAGCAGGCTCTCCTCGACGATCTGTCCCAGAATGCGGCTGCGACGCCAGCCCATCGCCCGCAGCGCTCCAATCTCGCGCGTGCGCTCGTAGATCGACATCATCATCGTGTTGGCGACGACGATGCCGCCCACCAGCAGGGCGAGCAGGCCGATGCCATTCATCATCTCGCTGCCGCGGGCCATGTCGTCTGTGTTCTGCGCAAACTGGCTGCTCAGGCTGGCTTGGGCGTCGGGGAAGCGGCGCTCGATGGCCTTGACCACCGCTTCGGCCTGCCTGGGGTCGGCGACATCGACGAAGATGAAACTGACATTGCGCGGGCGATTGAACAAACGCTCGGCCTCGCGCAAGGCCAGCATCCCGCTGCCATCCTCCCAGGCCACGCCCGTCTCCACCAGCCCGACGATCTGATAGCGATTGTCGTAGAGCGTCATCGCCTCGCCCACCTTCAGCTTATAAGTCTTGGCGGCCAGTGTCCCCAAAAGGATTTCGTGCGGACGCCGGATGCTCCGCCCCTCTTTGATCTTGTAGTGCCGCATGGCGGCGCTGTTCGGGTCGATGCCGCCGACCATGAACAGCGGCAGGTCGGGCGTCATCACGAAGCCCAGCACCATCGGGCTGACCGACCGCACCCCCGGCATGGCCGCAATCTGCGAGACCATGCGCTCATCGAGGCTGCTGAGGCTGAGGTCGGCCACATCGCGCTGCATGATCGTGATATTGCCGGCGCCGGCGCTGCCGGCCAGGCTGTTCATCTGCTCGGTCACGCCGTCGATCAGCCCACCCAACATGATCAACGTGGCCACGCCGATGCCGATGCCGGTGGCCGAGATCAGGGTGCGGTTGCGCCGCCGCCACAGATTGCGAAAACTCTGGCTGCCCACGCCAGCGAGAACGCCCTTCGCCTCGCCGGCGCCGCCGCCTTCGTAGCGCAGCGCCTCGACTGGCAACAGATTGGCGGCCGTCCAGGCTGGGTACAACCCGCCCAACAACCCCAGGCAAACGGCCGTGACCATGCCCTGGACGAAGATCTTGGGCGAGTAGCTGCCTTCGAGCATGGCGCCGAAGCCGGGGATGCGGGCGATGGCCTGGCCGAAGAGAACTCCCAGACCCAGGCCGAGCAATCCCCCCAGCAGGCTAAGCGCCAGCGCCTCGCCCAGGATCAGACCCACCACGCGACCCCGCCGCCAACCCAATGCCCGCAGCACACCGATCTCGCGCGTTCTCTCCAACACCGTCATCACCATCGCGTTCATCATACCCAGACCGCCGATGAGGATGGCAATGGCCGAGAGACCCCAGGCAAAGCCCCCCATCATCCCGCTCCACTGGGCGTTGGCTTCGCGGTCGCTGGCTGTGGCCACACTCAGATCTTTGTCGAGGGCGGCGATACGGCTTTTCACCGTCTCCAGATCGACGCCGCGGCTCACGCCCACCTGAAACAAACTGACGTTTCGCTCTTTCTGGGTGATGTCCTGGGCTTCGACCAGCGATACCACCCCACCCGATTCCTCCATCCCCTGGCCGGTCTCGTAAACCCCTACCACCTGATACGGGATGGCGTTGAGCCGGACCGTCTCGCCGGCTTTCTTGTCCAGGCTTTCCGCTGCCCGCCGCCCCAGCAGGATTTGCCTGGCCCCTGCCAGCGGTTTGCCTTCCACCAGCCGATAGTGGTTCAGCGCCGACGCGCCCGGTTCATAGCCAAAAATGAGCAGGAACGGCAATTCAGGCGTGCTGATCCATCCGTAGACGCCCGGCTCGACCGCGGTCACGCCAGGCACGGCGGCGATGCGTTGGCCCAACTGCTCATCCAGACTGCTGTAGGCGACATCGATGGCATTGGCCTGCGAGACCAACAGATCATCACTCATGCCGACGGCGGTGGTGTAGTTCTGGCTGAGGCCGGCAGCCATCGCATTCAGCCCGACCACGGCTGCCACACCAGCGGCAATGCCCAACATCGTCAGCAGGCTGCGCAGCCGTCGCCGCCAGAGATTCTTGATGATCATCGACATTGCATGCCTCCAAAAAATTTAGGCTCGACTAAATTATAGCCAGGACGGGCGCCTTTGTCAAGCTGCAAAGGGCATAGTCTGACATTTTACTGTGATCCAATTTACAAGTCTCTGCGGAAGGCCATTGACTTTCGCCGCAGTTGCGCCTATAATGGTAGCAATCCTACAAGCTGAGGCCCAGCCGCTGTCATGGCTCCTCAGCGACGCTGACATCGAAGTTTCATCGCACAAATGATACCTGCCGCGGGCGTGCGAGCGGCGGACGGCCACAGCGCCACTGTTGAACGAGCATACGGCGGGGACGGTAGCCTCGGCGGGTTTTGGTGATCCTTGTGTACACAAACAGAGAGGAAGGCATCCCATGAAAGCGATCTTCGTTGCCGCCTGCCTGAGCCTGGCGGTGCTGGCGATGACGGCCTGCGCCCGCGCGGCCACCCCACCGCCGCCCACGGCCACGCCGTCGCCGCCCACCGCCACCCGCATCCCTCGCACCCCCACCCCGCGCCTGCCCACCCCCACCCCCATCCCACCCACCATCACCCCCATCCCCTACCTGCCCCCGCCCTCCGAGACGCCGCCCCCGATTTCGCCCAAGTATAGACTCAGCCAGGTCTACGAAAGCTTCCGTAGTCCCTCGTTGGCCGGCAACATGCTGGAAATTGCTACCACGCGCACGTTCATGGTGCATCTGCCTGCCAGCTACGATAGCGGTGACAAACGCTATCCGGTCCTCTATGCGCTGCCGTTGTGGACGACCGGAAATGCCAGGGATTTCGGCCTCCCCGAGGCGCTGGGCCGGTGGGTGGAGGCGGGGAAGATGCCGGAGGCGATCATCGTCGAGGTCGATTCGCACAGCACCCACTATGTCGGTGACTTCTACCAGAGCAACCCGGTGATCGGGGATTGGGAGGGCTACGTCGCCAAGGATCTGGTCGGCTATATCGATGGCAAGTACCGCACGCTGCCCGACCCGGCCAGTCGGGCCATCCTCGGTCTCGAGGACGCGGGCGGCGGCGGCGCCATCCACATGGGCCTGAAGCGGCCGGATGTGTTCGGCATTGTGGCCACTATGGCTCCTGGTCTCGGCTCTGAGGTCTTCCTCAAGGATTGCGCCATCAAGTCCTACTTCACCGGGAGCGGGCACATGTGGGCGCCGGCCTGGGCCTGCAAGGAATTGGCCCAGGCCCTGAGCCTGAGCTTCGCTGCCGACCCGAACAACAAGCCTGTTGCCCCTGAGCCGGCCGTCAAAGTGAATGGCAAGTGGCAGTTGACGCCTGAAGTGTGGGAAAAGGGCAAGCGGGTTCATCCTTCCTATGACCTCGAGGGCTACAGCCAACAAAGCGCCAGGCTGAAGGCCATGCTGCTGGTGCAAAGCGCCACCGATCAGGCTACCAATATCAGCAATGTGCGCAATTTCGTAGAAGCGATGGAAGAGATCGGGATTCCGGTCGATTACCGCGAGGTGATCACGCCCGACGAGTGGGGGCATCATTTCTGGGATAACGAAATGCTGTTCGAGTTTCTGAGCAAGCAGTTGGTGGCCGAGTAGCCAGGCGGGGCGGCCATCCACCACTCGCAGAGTTGCCAACTTTCCGAAAGTTGGCAACTCTGTTTTGTAGACAGAATTGACTTGACGCGGCCATCGAAGGTACAATCCACCATCGCAATTCGGGAACACTGTTTCATAATACGCAACATCGGCCTCGACACCAATAACCAATACCCAATAACCAACAATCACCAGGAGCCACCCATGCGCCGCCGTGACCGTCCCACCGCCCCCACCGCCGCCCCTACGCTCGACCTGCCCCACCTCGCGCCCCGGCTGGCGATGCTGAGCGCCGAGGATTGCCAGCGCATCCACCAGGCCTCGTGCGCCATTCTCGAACGCACCGGCGTGCGGGTGTATCACGAGGGCGGGCTGAAGCTGCTGCAACAGGCCGGGGCCAGGGTCGAGGGCGATTGGGTGCACATCCCGGCCGAGATGGTGGATGCCGCCATCGCCAGCGCCCCGCGCGGTTTCAACCTCTACCGGCGGGGCAGCGACCAGGTCGCCTGCATCCTCGATGGCGAACACGTCTACTTTGGCCCCGGCTCCGACACCTTGCGCTATCTCGACCCGCGCAGCGGCCGCCGCCGGGACTTCACCACTGCCGACATCGGCGACTGCATCCGCGTCTGCGACTTTCTGCCGGAGATCGGCTTCGTGATGTCGGTCGGCATCCCCCGCGATGTGCCGACGCAGCTCTATTTCCGGCACCAATACGCCGCCCTCCTGCGCAACACCGTCAAGCCGGTGGTCGTGGTCTGCAATGACCTGGCCGACATCGAAGCGATCACGGCCATGCACGCTGCGGCAGCCGGGGGGATGGAAGCCCTGTCGGCCCACCCCACCCTCTTGCTGTACTCCGAGCCAACCACGCCGCTCTCGCACGCCTACGAGGCCGTGGACAAGCTGCTGTTCGTCGCCCGCCACCGCATCCCGGTCACGCACTCGCCGGCGCCGATGATCGGCGGCACGGCCCCGATCACCATTGCTGGGGCCGTGGCCCTGGGCAATGCCGAGATGCTGAGCGGGCTGGTGATGCACCAGCTGCAGATGCCGGGGGCGCCGTTCCTGTATGGGCATGGCGTCCATCATCTGGACATGAAGGAGATGATCAGCGTCTACGGGGCGCCGGAGTTCCAACTGGCGCGGGTGATGGCGGCGGAGATGGCGCGCTTCTATCGGCTGCCGTGCTGGGGCTATGCCGGGCATTCGGACAGCGCCGTCATGGACGAGCAGGCGGCGGTGGATGCGCAGTTTTCGGTGCAGACGGCGCTGCTGGCCAAGACCAATCTCAATCACGATGTCGGTTATCTGGAGGCCGGGCTGGCGAATTCGCCCGAATTCATGGTGCTGACGAACGAGATCATCAGCATGAACCGGGCTTTCGCCCACGGTGTGCGTATCGATGACGAGTCGCTGGCAGTGGCGGTGGTGAACGATGTGGGGCCGGGCGGCCAGTTCCTCAGCCACGAGCACACGATGGCCCATTGGCGCGAGCTATGGACGCCCAAACTGTTCGACCGGCAGCGGCTCAACCCGTGGGTGGAGAAGGGCGGTAAGGATGCACGCACACGCGTGCGCGAGATGACGCTTGCCATCCTCGACTCGCACCAGTCGGAGCCACTCCCAGCCGCCGTCGATGCTGAAATTGACTATATCCTGCAACGAGGGTAGAAAGAACACGAATAGCACGAATGGATGAATGACACAAATGGGAGAAACGCAAATAGGATCAGGAGATGACATAAATGGGAGAAACACAAATAGGATCAGGAGATGACACAAATGGGGGAAACACAGATAGTATAGATGGAAAAGGTCGATATTATGACTAAAAAACAGCGAATAGACCTACTACTGCACCGCAAATGGCGGATAACACTCAATTTGTGTCATGTTGAGCGGAAATATTGCTCAAACTGCACGGAAGCAAACCATTTCAGCGAAGCATCTCGGATTTCATCAGTACAACGGAGATGCTTGATTTGATGAATATGATGGCGGAATCGCATTGTAAGACCCGCTCAGCATGACTAGTGCGATTGAGGTATTAAGCCAGAAAAATACCCAAAACATCTGTGTTTCCCCCATTTGTGTCATAAAAAACATTCGTGTCATTCGTCCATTCGTGACATTCGTGTTGAAAAGAGGCTATCGACATGGAGAGCAACCAGAAGCATGAGGTGATCACCAGCTTGTGTGGCGTCTGCCCGGCCGGTTGCGGGGCGCATGTCCATTTGACCGACGGCCGCATCACCCGCGTGGCCCCGATCAAAGACCATCCCTACAGCGCCATCTGCCCGCGCGGGATCAAGGCGCCGGAGATCGTCTACTCGCCCGAACGGCTGCTCTATCCACAGCGGCGGGTGGGGGAGAAGGGCGAGGGGCGGTTCGAGCGCGCCAGCTGGGACGCAGCCTACGATACGATTGTCGAACGCTTGCAGGAAATTGCCGCCGAGTCGGGACCAGAGGCGGTGGCCATCTACACCGGGCGGGGCAACTTCGAGTATGGCCTCAACGAGATGTTCGCACCCGCAGGCACGGTCGAATCCTCGGCCAACGCCGTCCTCTTCCCCTTTGGCTCGCCCAACACCACCGGCGTCGGCGCGCTCTGCTATGTCTCCTACGGCATGATCGCCCCCCGCTCGTGCTTCGGCGCCACCATGCTCGAGATGCAAGAGGACATCGAGCACGCCGACCTCATCCTGGTCTGGGGCGAGAACCCCGCCACCGATTCCTCGCCCATCAACCTGGCCCGGCTCAAGCGCGCCCAACAGCGGGGGGCGCGGGTCATCGTCATCGACCACCGGCGCTCGGAGACGGCGCAAGCGCTGCGGGCCGAGTGGATCGGCGTCCGTCCCGGCAGCGATGGGGCGCTGGCGCTGGGTGCACTTCATGTCCTCCTGGCCGAAGACCTGTACGACCAGGAGTTCGTGGCCTATTGGGCGCACGGCTTCGAGGAATTGCGCGACTACGTGGCTGATTTCACACCAGAGCGGGTAGAACACATCACCGGGGTGCGGGCCGAGATGGTGCGCGAGTTGGCGCGGGCGATGGCGCGGGCGCGGGGCTGCTCGATTCTGACCTACACCGGCCTGGAGTACTCCGACAGTGGCGTACAGGCCATCCGCGCCGTGCTCATCCTGCAGGCGCTGGCCGGGCATCTGGACCGACCCGGCGGCAAGCTGTTCAAGTCCCGCGACCGGCTGCAACTCAACCGGCTGCTGACCGAGCCGCCCACCGGGGCGCCCAAACCCATCGGCGCCGACGAGTACCCGATCTACTACGAAGTGCGCAAGGAGGCCCACGCCGCCCTGCTCCCGCGCGCCATCCTGGAGGGCAAACCCTACCGCATCCGGGCGCTGATCATCAGCGGCTCCTCGCTGATCACGGCCTGGCCCAACCCCGACCTCTGGCGTCGCGCCCTGGCCGCGCTCGATTTCCTCGTCGTGATCAACCGCTTCCCCACCGCCGACAGCGGCTACGCCGACCTCGTCCTCCCTGCCGCCACCCAGTTCGAGATCGAGTCCTACGCCATCCACGGCAGCCATGTGCAGTTGCGCCAGCGCGTGATCGAGCCGGTGGGCGAGGCCCGCAGCGACTATCTGATCTTTGCCGAACTGGCGCAGCGGCTGGGGTACGGACATTTGTGGCCGCAGAGCGAGCGGGCGATGGTGGAGTACGCTCTGCACGACACCGGCGTGACCGTGGATGAGCTTCTGGCCCATCCCGAAGGCGTCACCTATCCCGAACCGCCGCGGCGCTACTGCCAATACGCCACTGGCGAACTGCGCCGGGACGGCCGGCCTGGCTTCGAGACCCCCACCGGCAAGTTCGAGATCACATCCGAATGGCTGCGCGGCTATGGCTACGACGCCCTACCGCTCTACACCGAGCCGGCCGAAGGCCCCCTGGCCGACCCCGGTTTGGCCGCCAACTACCCGCTTGTGTTCAACTCTGGCGCGCGCACCAACTTCGACTTCCGCTCGCAGCACCACAACATCCCCGGCTTGCTCCACCGCCTGCCCAACCCGGTCGTTCACCTCCACGCTTCTGATGCCGCCGCTCGCGGCATCGCCCACGATGACCCGGTGTGGGTGGTCACGCCGCGCGGCCGCGTCCCTTTTCATGCTTGCGTCAGCGAGGACATCGTCGCCGGCGCCGTGGAGGTGAGCGCAGGCGGCGGCGGGCCGTTGGGGCCGCTATCGTGGCAACAGGCCAACGTCAACACCCTCACCGACTTCGAGCACCGCGACCCCATCTCCGGCTTCCCCGTCTACAAGGCGCTGTTATGTGATGTTGTGAAGCGAACCGATGATGCTCAGGCGGGATGAGAAGATGGAGGGAGTGGTCTTGTCCTGACAGGCGCATGATCAGGCAACCGCAAGCAGCGGATACACCCTTTCAGCGTGCAAGACATCGCTGACGTAGGCCAAACAAGCTCTGATATCTTCTCGCTTGAGGCCAGGATAGTTGCGCAAAATCTCGGCTTCGCTCCAGCCCTGGGCAAGGAGATCAACAACGAACTCCACTGCCAGCCGCGTGCCTTTGACAACCGGTTTGCCAACCAGGATGTTGGGGTCAACCACAATCCGTTCCTGCCAGTTCATTGCCGCAATCTCCGTAGTATCGAGAAAGGTCATCCAATCATAGCCGATCCTCGGCCCCAGCGCAAAGCCTCCCTGCGTCCCCCCTCCCTGCGTCCCTGCGTCTCCCCCTCCCTGCGTCCCTGCGTCTCCTCCTCCCTGCGTCCCTGCGTCCCCCTCTCTGCATCTCTCCATCCCCATGTCTCCCCCCCTCTCCCGCCTCACCTCCCCCATCCAGGCCCTCGAACGCGCCATTGCCATCTTGCGCAGCTTTACCGAGGCCGAGCCGGAGCTGGGCGTGGGCGAACTAAGCCGGCGGCTGGGGCTGCACAAAAGCACGGTCTCGCGCATCCTGGCCACGCTGGAGCGAGAAAGGTTGGTGGGGCGCAGCAGCGAGACGGGGAAATACCGGCTGGGGCTGGGGTTGGTCAGTCTGGCGGGGGTGGCGTTGGGCCGCCTGGATGTGCGCGGGGCCTCGCAGCCGCACCTGCCGGCGCTGGTCGAAGCCACGCAAGAGACGGTGAATGTGGTAGTGCGCGAGGGCGGCGACTGCGTCAACATCGAACGCGAGGCCAGCGCCCGACCCATCCACTACACCGGCTGGATCGGTCGCCGCCTGCCGCTGCACTGCACCGCCGCCGGCAAAGCCTTACTTGCCTGGCTGTCTCCGGCCCAACGCCAGGTGATCTTGCCTGTCCCTCTCCGCCGCCACACCTCCCACACCCTGGCCGACCCCGACCTGCTCGAGTCGGCTCTGGCGGCCGTCGTCGCCCAGGGCTATGCCATCGACCACGAGGAGTTCGAGGCCGGGTTCAGCGCCATCGCCGCGCCCATCCGCAACCACCTGGGCGAGGTCATCGCCGCCGTCGCCGTCTCTGGCCCCACCTATCGCATGGGCCCGGGCCAGATCGAAGCCTTCATCCCGGCGCTGATCGAGACAAGCCAGCGCGTTTCCGCCGAACTCGGTTTCGCCATCTATGCCGACAGGGATGGCGACAGCTGAATACAGGTGACGCCTCGCCCCTCGTCTACGGAGCCTCCCATGTCCCCTGCATTCCAACTCATCACCGGCAGGTCACTGGTGCAGGAACGCCCCTTCACACACCCTGCGCACACCGAGGCCGACCACCTGACCTTGCGCTATCTGGCGGCGCGGCTGCGCGCGACCCGCGACCAGGCCGACTCCTACGCCCATTGGCCGACCCCGGTTGTCCTGTACTGCCCTGAACCCAATCAACGGCAGCATCGCCAGGTGCTCGTCCGCCCGTTCGACCTCTTCGGCGACCGCCAGCTACCCGTCGTCGGCTTCTTTGGCCAGACGCAAGCGGGGGCCGACCGGCGGCTGCTCGATGAAGTGGATGGCCAGCTCTTGACCGAATTGCCCTCGCGGGAGGGACTCGTAGCCTATTGCACGCTCGACCTGGGGGATGGCAATTGTGGCAACCTGGTCATCTTTGCCGACGCCGAAGCCAAAGGACGCTGGCGCGAGAGTGCGCGGCATAGCTACGCCGCGCGCGAACTTGCGCCGGCCTACTATGCCTCGGTGCGCATCTACAATGGCATCCTCCCGCGCGGCCTGTCAGAAGTCGACGCCCTCCAATTCAGCCTGGTCAAATACTACGACTACGGCTCCCATCCCCCCTGGCGCGGTCTGCGACGATTTTGAGAGCCAGGCAAAACACCGCTTCTTGCCGCCATCCGCTTGCCAGCCCACACATCAGGCGCGACCTTCATGCACCCCCTCACCCTCACCATGTGCCAGGCGCCCAACGCCGAGCCGACCTGCCGGGCCATTGCTCACACCCTGGGCCAGCGGTTGGGCCAGCCGGTGCGCTTCGTCGATGACATCCCCTGGCCCGAGCGTCTGGCCGGGCTGGAGAGTGGGGAGATCGACATCGGCTGGGTCTGCGGGGCCTACTATGTGGACTGGGCCGACCGGCCTGACCCGACCATCGAACTGTTGGCGGCCCCGGTGATGCTCGGCGACCGCTACGCCGACCGGCCGGTGTACTTCTCGGATGTGGTGGTGGCCGCGGCCAGCCCCTACCGCCGCTTCGACGACCTGCGCCGGGCGCGCTGGGCCTTCAACGAGCCGGGTTCGCACTCCGGCCACGGCGTCGTTCGTTACCACCTGGCCACAGTGGGCGAAACGTGGGATTACTTCGCCTGCGCCCTGGCTTCGGGCGCGCACCAACGCTCGTTGCAGATGATCCTGGCGGGCGAGATCGACGCCTCGGCCATCGACAGCACCGTGCTGGAGACCGAACTGCGCCAGCAGCCCGACCTGGCCGCCCGCATCCGGGTCATTGCCGCCCTCGGCCCCAGCCCCATCCCGCCGTGGATCATCCAGCGCCGCCTGCCCGCCGAGCTGCGTGATCAGCTCCGGCGGCTGTTCGCGACCATGCACCATGACCCGGCTGGTCGTGCGCTGCTGTCGGCAGGACAGATGGCGCGTTTTGCAGCCGTGAGCGACCGGGATTACGACGAAATCCGGCGGATGCAAAAGCTGGCGGAGGCCATCGAGCAGCGATGAACCACACAGACCTGACCGAGCACGCCCTCGATTTCATCCTCTCCACCACCTGGGCCGGCCTCCCGACCGCGGTGCAGCATCAGGCCCACCGCTGTCTGCTGGACGGGCTGGGGGCGCTGATCGCCGGGACGCAGACGCCGGTGGCGGCGATCATGGCCGACTTTGCCGCCGGCCAGTTCGGCGGCGATGAGGCGACCATCCTGCGCGACGGCCGGCGGGCCTCGATGGTGGGGGCGACGCTGGCCAACGGTTTTGCCGCCAACGCCCTCGACATCGACGACGGTTTCCGTCCGGTCAAAGGGCATCCGGGCGTGTGTGTGTTGCCCGTGCTGCTGGCGCTGGCCCAGGCGCGCCCCCTCGCCGGCGCCGACTTCCTAACGGCGCTGGTGATCGGCTACGAGATCGGCATCCGGGCCGGGCGCATCCGCCACGCCACCTACAGCGTCTATCATTCGTCGGGCAGCTGGGGGGCGATAGCGGCGGCGGCCGTGGCCGGCAGGGTGCTGGGGCTAGAGCGGCCGGCCTTGCGCCAGGCCCTGGGCGCGGCCGAGTATCACGCGCCGATCGCACCGATGATGAAAGGCATCGACCGGCCATCGATGGGCAAGGACAGCACCGGCTGGGGGGCGATGGTGGGGATGGCCTCGGCCCTGATGGCGGGGCAGGGCTTCACCGGCGTCGATCCCCTTTTCGACGACGCGCCCGACCCCGGCTGGGTGCTGAACCTGGGCCGCGACTACGAGATCATGAAGCTCTATTTCAAGCCCTATGCCTGCTGCCGCTGGACGCAGCCGGCCATCGCCGCCGCCCTCCGCCTCGCCGCCTCGGCGCATCTGCAGCCCGCCGACATCGACCGCATCCGGGTGCGCAGCTTCGAGGCCGCGGCCCGCCTGAGTCGCGCCCATCCCCGCAACACCGAGGAGGCGCAATACAACCTGGCCTATCCGGTGGCTGCGGCTTTGATCGACGGCGAGCTTGGCCCCGGCCAGGTGCTGCCGCCGCGCCTGTTCGACCCCGACCTGCTGGCCCTGGCCGACCGGGTGGAGGTGGAAGTCGAGCCGGAGTACGAGGCGGCTTTTCCGGCCAAAGCCTTTGCCGAGGTGATTGTGACCGGGCGCGATGGCCGAACCCTGGCCAGCGGCCGGGCCGAGGCCCGTTGGGAGCCGCCCGACCGACCGAGCGATGATGAGTTGGAGCGCAAGTTCAGGTGGTTGGCGACGCCGGTGTTGGGGTCGGGCCGGGTGGATGACTTGCTCCACTGTATCTGGGAGAGTCAGAGTTGCCAACTTTTCAAAAGTTGGCAACTCTGACGATATAGGCCTGCATGTTGCGGATAATGACGATGCGATAGCGCAGGTTGGCCAGTTGGCCTTTGATGCGCGGGTCAGGCTGGGCTTTGTAGCGGGCGTACAGGTCGCGGATCAACGAGGCCAGGGTGAGGAAGCGGTTGGTGTAGGCCAGCAGGAGGAGGGAGATGGCGGGGAAAAGCAGGGCGGGGGTGGTGAGCGTGAGTTCCATGGGCCGATTATAGCGCGATCGCCTGCGGCCACGGCTGTCGGCGCGCCTGTGTCCACAGGGTGTTGACATAATTCAAGGCGTAGTAGTTCTGCGCCAGGTGCAGCCAGAAGGCCCCTGGTTGCGTCAGTTCGATGAAACGGCCTTTCTGTACCGCCAACCCGGCCTTCTGCGCCGCCCACAACAGCCGGCGGGCTTTGTCAGCGTCCGGGCCAAGCTCGGCGTCGAGGGCGTCGAGCGGGATGCGTGTATCGTAGAAGCGCCAGTACAGCCACCACCAGCCCGACATCTGGCCAGCGAAGGGCATGCGCAAGGCGATAGCGCCGCGAGCTACGCCGGTCGCCTCCATCCAGGTCTCGAGGTCGAAGGTGTTGAGGACGAAGCCATCGGGCAGATGCGAGCCGGAACCGGGGCCGATGCCGATATAGCCATCGCGTGTGACCGAAGAATAGCGGGGGACAGCACCTTGCTTGAATCCCCACACCGACACGCGGCGGAAATCGTGCTCCGCGCACCACCGGCTGATGGCGTTGTACTGGCTTCGCCGCACCGCCAGCCGAGGCATGCGCACGCCGGTCAGGTGCAGGTAGTTGCCGACAGAGGTGTAGGGAAAGGTGAAAAGCGGATAGGCCGTGATCTGGTTGGCGCCGAGTTGGGCGGCGCGGGCGAGGTCGGACAGCACATCGGCGGCGCTTTGTCCGGGCAGGGCGAACATGAGATCGGCGTTGACCGAGGCGAAGCCGGCGCTCGCCAACAGGCCGAGGGCGCGTTCGGCGGTTTCGGGCGGGTGGCCTCGGCCCAGCGCGGCCAGTCTGTCGGCCTGAAACGATTGCACGCCCAGCGAGACAAGCGTGATCCCGGCCTCATGCATCTGCCCCACCATCTCGGCATCGACATCGGCCGGGTTGGTCTCGATGCAGATGTCGCCGGTCAGACGGAAACGCCGGCGCACATGCTCCAGGATGCTGGCGACGCTGCCAAGCGCCAGGGTGGGTGTGCCGCCGCCGATGTAGACGGTGGTGATCTCGGCCGGCCCGACGCGCTCTGCCCACCAGTCGATCTCGGCCTGGGCCGCGGCGGTGTACGGGGCGAGCAACCGCTGGCGGTAGGGCGTCTTGGTGTAGGGGCAATAGGGGCAGAAGTGCCGGCAGAAGGGGACGTGCAGGTAGAGCGAGGTGCGGTCGAGGCGCGGCGGCGTCCAGTCGGGCGGCGGCGGCTCGAAGAGCCATCGCTGCGCCGGGCCTACAAACCAGCGCCGGGCGCCGCGGGTGACGCCGCGGGTGAGTCGCTGTCCCAGGCTGTTTACCAGTACCTGGCCATGGCGCGCAGGGCGCTCGGTCGTAAGCGTTGGCATGCGATGATCTCGGTGCAGGCGGCGTAGCCGCAATCGGGGCAGGTTTCGTCAGAGGCGCGACAGCAGAAGGACTCGCCATCGACGTCGGCCACAATCGCCGAGGCCAGCCGGCGCGGCCAGTTGCCCGATTTGAGCGCCAGCAACCCGGCGCGGGAGTTGAGCACCGGTAGCCCGGCCCGGATGCAGGCCAGCAGCCGATCGATGAGGGGAGCGCGCTCGCCGGCGTCCAGGAACAGCTCGTCGCGACCGTAGTAGGGCGTGTGGAAGTAGAACATGACGCCGATCACCGGCAAGCGCGTATCCCGCACCCAGCGCAGGAACGGCTCGACGCCGGCGGCGGTGGCACGGTCGATCACGTAGATGATGGCGACCCTGCCATGCTCACCCGCCCGCACGGCCCGCTCCACCGCCTGGAAGTGCGGGCCGCGACGCTGCTCGAACACGCCCGGCAGCCCGTCCATGCTCACCCACACCAGGTCGGCTGATGTCTTCAGCCCACAGGTGCCGTTGGTGTAGATGTGGATGTGGAAGAAGCCGATGCGCCGGGCCTCGGTCACCAGGTCTTCGAGCCGATGGTCGCCATCGCGCCACAACATCGGTTCCCCGCCGCTGAAGTATAATTCGCGGAAGCCCCGCTGCCAGGCGCTGTGCATGGCGGCCAGCACCTGTTCCCATGTCATCGCTGGCCGGCCGGTGTTGGCCACCCGGCAGCCCCGGCAATGCAGATTGCAGCGGTCGGTCACGGCAATGCCGTAGACGAGAGGCTCCGGCCGCCGCAGCACGGCAAAGCGCCAGGTGAAAGGTAGGTAAAAACGGAGCCTTGTCCACATAGCGACGTCTTCCAGTTTCGTAAGATAGTTTACCACAAGACGGATGCAAAGCCAAGCCCTCACCCCATTTTCGATGCCCACACCGGCAACTGGACCCCCCTTCGATGCTGATCTACATCGACCTCGAACACCCCACCGTCCGCGATGACCCCGTCCTCGGCCCCGCCCACTGGCAGAAGCGGCTGCAGCAGAAGCTGCGCTTCGAAGAGCTATCGGGCCGGCCGTGCTTGCTGTTGCGCTATGAGCTGGCGCTGGCCGGCTGGGTGGAGCGGTTGCGGCCGGCGGCCGTGTTGCTCAGCGGGATGATGACGGAGTGGGATCGCTATGAATCCGGCTGGCTCGATGGCATCCTGGCCCTGATCCGGGGGTGGGAGAAGCCGATGATCGGCTTCTGCGGTGGGCATCAGCTCATCGCCCACGCCTACGGCGCCGAGGTGGGGCCGATGCGGGCGCTGGCCGGCCAGGAGGCGGACGCGCGGCCGGAGTTCGGGGCGGGGCTGTTCAAGGAGGATGGCTTCCTGCCGGTGCGGGTCGTGGCCGGGGATGCGCTGTTTGCCGGGTTGCCGGCTGAGATCAGCGTGCGGGAGGAGCATTATTGGGAGGTGAAGGGGCTGCCGGCCGGGTTCGTGCGGCTGGCCGAGTCCGAAAACTGCCGTATCCAGGCCATCCGCCACCAGCAACGCCCACTATTCGGCACGCAATTCCATCCTGAACGCTATGACGACGCCCATCCCCAGGGGCGGCAACTGCTGTTGAACTTTTTTCGCCTGCTCGATTGCTGAGCGACCTACAAGGAGAGAACCATGACGACCCTCATCGATTGGACGCGCACCGTCCTGACCACCACCCCCCGGCGCTGGCTCGACCTGACCGCCAACCTGCCCGCAGAACTCCTGACCCGCGCGCCCGCGGCGGGCGAATGGTCGGCACTGGAGTGCCTGCAACATCTGGTGGACACCGAGCGTTGGGTGTTCCCGGCGCGGGTGGGCCATCTACTGGCGGGCCGGGATTTCCCCGCCTTCGATCCCGATAGCCAGGGTGCGAAGCCGGAGGCGACGATGTCCCCGGCTGATCTGGCGTGGGAATTTGCCGACCTGCGGGATCAGGGTCTGGCGGCGCTGGATGTGGTGACGCTCGCCGACCTGGAGCGCCGCGCCCGCCACGCTGAGTTGGGCGTCGTCACCCTGGCCGAGTTGCTGCACGAGTGGGCCGGCCACGACCTGATGCACACGGTGCAGGCCGAGCGCGCCCTGATGCAACCGTTCATCGCCGGTTGCGGGCCGTGGCAGCCGTATTTTGCCGACCACTGGATCAAGCCGTGATCAGGTTCGTTTGGTTGGCGGAGGGAGAATCAGGGCGATGATCGGATGGATTCGTCGCCCGATTCGTCGCCCGATTCCTCGCTTTCCGTGCGCTCCATTTCGGCAATGAGTTGGCCGCCGTAGTGATGCTGGCGTTGGTTGAGGATGTAACGGACGACGCTTGGCAGGGACCTTTTGGCAAATGAGAGGACGCCATAGCCTTCTTGCCAGGCAAACGGGAGTTTGTAGGGCGAGACATGGGTGACCCAATGGGAACTGGCGCCTTTGAGTTGGCCAATATGGGTGGCAATAGCGAGGCGGGGAGGGATCGAGAGAGCGGCGTGGACGTGGTCTTCGATGCCGCCAACCGCGTGGACAATGGCGCCCAGTTCGATGGCTTTGCCGCGCAAATACTGATGGAGGTCTGCTTCAAGTTCGGGCGTGATGAGCGGTTGGCGGAGTTTGGTTGTCCATACGACGTGGTAGTAGAGCTGCCAGTAGGCCATAGGGTTCTCCTTGGGGTGGATGGCGGGGGGAACATGCTGGTGATGAAGCGGGGGGGGGCGATGGGGCGGGATGGGCGGGGGAGGCCACCCGACCAGCGCCGGGGGCCGGAGGCCGCCCGGCTAGAACCGCCGGGGGCCGGAGGCCGTCCGGCTAGAAATGGAAGCCCCGATGGGGCTGGCCCGCCGGGAATGAGGTTTCAGGCCCGCCAGGGCCTTGCATCCGATAGCCGGGGCCGTTCCACGGCCCGGCGATGCTGGCCGGGGCGGAATCGCCGGAGGCCGCCCGGCTAGAACCGCCGGGGGCCGGAGGCCGCCCGGCTAGAAATGGAAGCCCCGGTGGGGCTGGCTCGCCGGTAACGAGGTGTCAGGCCCGCAGGGCCTTGCATCCGATAGCCGGGGCCATTTTACCGCGCGATTGTCAACGGCGTCGAACCTGTCGGGGGCCGGAGGCCGCCCGGCTAGAAATGGAAGCCCCGATGCGGCTGGCCCGCCAGGAACGAGAAACCAGGCCCGCAGGGCCTTCCACCCGATAGCCGGGGCCGTTCCACGGCCCGGCGGTGCTGGCCGGGGCGGAATCGCCGCGGGCCGGGGGCCACCCGACCAGCGCCGGGGGCCGGAGGCCGTCCGGCTAGAACCGCCGGGGGCCGGAGGCCGCCCGGCTAGAACCGCCGGGGGCCGGAGGCCGCCCGGCTAGAACCGCCGGGGGCCGGAGGCCGCCCGGCTAGAAATGGAAGCCCCGATGGGGCTGGCCCGCCGGGAATGAGGTTTCAGGCCCGTCGGGCCTTGCATCCGATAGCCGGGGCCGTTCCACGGCCCGGCGATGC
>JAIBAP010000033.1 GCA_019695115.1 Caldilineales bacterium
AGCCTACTTTGATGCCAGGTGTCGACTGCTCGGCCGAGCCGGCGTTTGCGCCCCTGCCTGGATTATGTGAGTTCCGCCTACTTTAACTCATCTCCCTCTCTTCGGGAAACTTTGACGCCCACCCCGCGGTGGCGCGACCAGGGTCTATCAAGTTGTAACCTGATCTGGGGAAGGGTCTGATCGAACGCGGCTGCATCTGTCTCGAACCGCCTGTCTTGATGCAGCAGTTGGGAGTCCTGCCAGGCTAACCAGTCGCAGGTTCATGGCCCGCCCTGGGCGCAGCGAGATTACTGACTGCACAGCCCAAAAGCGCGAAAATCGGATGTTGATCGAGTAGTTTCCCCTCTCCAGTTCGCACCGGAGGTGTGAGATGGATGCAAATTCCATTACTCCAGCAAGCGCGCCCAAGCGACCGCAGTGGCAGCGCGTCTTCAGCCGACCCAGCACACGGCTCGGTTGGGAGGCTGTGGCGTTGGCGGCCGTGTTTGCGGTCCTTTTTGTGGTCAATGCGGCCGTGCTGATGCCGACGCCGGACGTACTGGCCCGGGAACGAGCCTTTCGGATCGCCTATGGTGTGGCCATGCTGGCGTGTGGACTTACGGCCGGGCTTCTTGCCCTGGTCGCCGTGATCCGTCGCCATGAACGCTCCTGGCTCGTCGGCTTCACGCTGATTTTTGGCCTGATGCTGTTGGCCCTCATTCTCGGCGAGTTCCTGATCCCGCACTGAAACCCTGCTTCCGCCTGGTCGAATTTCGTTGCACACAAAGACCACAAAATGACCCCTGAGAAAGGACCTCCTGTCCCCTTCCTGATCTTCGCGCCATCGCGTCAGCGATTCAGAAACTGAGAGGTCATGCTCCGAGTGGGTAGCGCCCCAATTCCTCCACTGCGTCCACCATGGCCAGGATATTCTCGGCGGGCACATCGTTCATGAGCGTGTGCACCGAAGCCACCATATAGCCGCCGCCCGGCCCCAGGATGTTCATCACCCGCCGCACCTCCTGGCGCACCTCGTCGGGCGTGCCATAGGGCAGGACGCGATGGGTGTCGATGGCGCCGCAGAAGACCATGTTCTGGCCAAAACGCCGCTTCAACTCGGCCAGGTTCGACATCCGCCCGGCCGAAGTCTGCACGGGGTTGAGGATATCGATGCCCATCTCGATGAAGTCGGGGATCAGATCCATGACATCGCCATCGGTATGAAACAGCACCTTGGCCTGCGTGCGCTCCTTGATGAAGGCGATGAACTCGGCGTGCAGCGGCCCCAGGTATTGGCGATACATCTTGGGCGAGATCATCAGCCCACTCTGCGTGCCCAGGTCATCGCCGATCTTGATGATGTCGATCAGGTCGCCGCACTCGGCCAGGAAGCTGCCCATCAATTCCTTGCAGAGGTCGGTCAGCTTGCGCAGCATGGCAAAGGCGAAGTCGCGGTTGTTGACCATGTGGATCATAAAGCGATCCAGCCCCTGCATGGCATGAGCGCGCTCGAAGGGGAACAGCAGCCAGGGGGTGGCAACGAGGGCGTATTCGCCCTCGTCGCGCAGCTTCTGGGCCTGGGCGCGCACATGGGCCACGCGGCTGGGGTCGCTCATATCGGGCCAGCCGGGATACGCCTCGATCTCTTCGACGGTGGAGGCGTCGGCCAGGGGATGGACGCCGGGGAACCAGACATCGTCGGTCAGTTCGATCTGCCCGCTGCCCCAGGAATCGATGAAGGGCGAATGGGGCGGCCGCGCCCGGTTACGCGCCAGGATGTGCGCCGGTTCCAGGTCGAGCACCCCGCGCACATCGGTGTGCAGCCGCACCATCGTCGCCTCGTCCGGCGCGGCCGTGCCCAGTTCCGGCCAATCGTAGATGTAGTTGTCGGGGGCGTCGATGCCCAGCAGCGCCTTCAGGTCGCGATACGGCTTCATCTTCATGCCGGTGGCATTGCTGACGCCGATGCAGATGGGGACGCGGTCGGGTTCTTCGTGATGGATGGCGGCGAGGACGCGGTCGCGGGGTTTCATGCTGGGGTCTCCTTGTCGGCGCCCATTTGATATGGGGCGGACGGCTCGTGTAGCGCCAAACTGGGAAGGGATGATAACGGTGTGGCTTCGCCCGCAGCATCCCAGGCCAGAGCAGAGCCATTCTCTAGTTTGTGCAACAGGCGCTCTACCCCAATGATCAAATCGGGCAGCTTGCGAAACCCGATCTCCGGCTGCACAGGCTCGGCCCTGCCAACGGCGCGCGCCAGAGCTGTATTGATGAATTGGTTGAGGCTGGCGCCTTCGCGCTCGGCGGCCAACGCCAGGTCGCGGTGCAGCGATTTGGGCACGCGCACCACGAACTTGCCGCTATAGTCTTCACCGAAACGGGGTTCAGGGATGGCCGCCCTATCTTCCAGCGCCACCTCCAGCCAGCCGCTCATGGCGTCCTGGATCATTTCGACTGCTTCAGCGGCGCTATCGCTTTCGGTCATGCAGCCTGGCAATTCCAACACGCGCGCGAACCAGGTGGCTTCGTCCTCGCGCGATAACAGAATAGTGTAGGGCAAAGAGAGATAGTAATCCAGGTTTTTCATGGTCGGCCTAATCCATTACTTTGGCTGCAGAAACATCGAGTTCATCGAGGATGGCCAACACCTGCTTGACGTAGACTGCTTTCACAAACGGCCGCTTGAAGGGGACGGTGATTCGATGCCGACCGAACGAATAGATGTAATGCAATGACCCGCTGTGCGGCTGGCGGCGTACAAAGCCATGGGCATCCAGCAACTTGTCGAGGTCTTCGAAGGTGACGCTTTGTGGATTGTTACGAATCTTCAGTAGGAGTTTGTCGAACTTAGCCATTCACACAGCAAGACAGTACCATATTCGGTATCATCCGTCAATATCGGCACGTCAGGATCAAACGATGGGCGCGCAGCAGCAACCGTGTCTTGCTGTCACAGGGCGCAGACGAAGCGGTTGGTTGGCTCAGTGATCCTTGCTATACGGCTTGCCATCGGCGGCGGGCGGGATGGCGCGCCCGATCAAGCCGGCCAGGGCGATCATGGTAGCGATGTAGGGCGCCATCAACAGGAACTGCGAGGGGATGGGCACTTTCAGAATCGACAGCTTGCCCTGCAACGATTCGGCAAAACCGAAGATGAGACTGGCGCCAAAGGCCCCGAACGGCAACCACTTGCCGAAGATCATGGCGGCCAGGGCAATGAAGCCGCGCCCGGCCGTCATCACCTCGTCGAAGCGTCCCACCGAACCGAGCGTGAAATAGGCGCCGCCGAATCCGGCCACCAGCCCGCCCAGGATGACGGCCAGATAGCGGGTGCGGAAGACATTGATGCCGAGCGTATCTGCTGCCCGTGGGTGCTCGCCCACCGCCCGCGTGCGCAACCCCCAGCGCGTGTAGAACAGACCGATGTGGATGACGATGAGCAGGATGTACATCCCGAACAAGAAGATGTTGCCCTCGAAGAAGATCGGGCCGATGATGGGGATGTCGCCCAACACCGGCAGCTTGAAAGGCTTGAACGTTCCAGGGCTATTCAACTCTTGGAATACTTGCAGGAACTTGCTGGAAATGAAACTGGTGATCCCAACCGAAAAGATGTTGATCACCGTGCCGCTGATGATCTGGTCGACCATGTAGTGGATGGAGAGCACGGCGTGGATGCCGGCCAACAAGCCGCCGGCCAGCATCGCCGCCATCAACCCCACCCACAGGCTGTGGCTGACGCTACCCACCAGCGCCCCCACCATCGCCCCTGTGAGGAACATGCCCTCGATGGCGATATTGACCACCCCCGCCCGCTCGCAAAGCACGCCCGACAGGGCGCCGATCGTTAGCGGCACCGCCCGCTGCACCATCGCTTTCAGCATCCCCACCAGGTTGATCGACTGGTCGCGCGTGGCCCAAACGAGAAAAGAAAAAATGAAGAAGAGGATGATCAACCCCAGCAGGACATTGGTCGCCCGGCCGAAGCCGCGCACCAACTCGTAGGCTCCCATGCTGACCGCCACCAGCGAGAGCAAGAGCACGGTCGTGTAGGAAGGCAGCACCCAGTCGGCCAGGCGCTGGTCGGCGGGCACCGGCCCCAGGTTGAGGCCGAAGCTGGAGACCAGCCCGGAATCGACGCCCGCTGCAAACAACCAATAGATCAACAAACCGATGGCAATGAAGACGGCGCCGTAGATGCGGTGCCGGCGCTCATAGGACTTGATGGCCGCTGATTTCGTCGCTACTGCTGTGGTCGTTGTCATTCGTAAACTCCTTGCATGGTTGTTTTTTTCCGAACCGCACGCGTTAGCAAGCGGACTCGCACGCGTTAGCAAGCGGACTCGCACGCGTTAGCAAGCGGACTCGCACGCGTTAGCAAGCGGACTCGCACGCGTTAGCAAGCGGACTCGCACGCGTTAGCAAGCGGACTCGCACGCGTTAGCAAGCGGAGGCTACTTCCCCCATCCGCGCATGAACACCTCGCCCTGGCCTTCGCCGGTCGATCGCAGCCGGTAGATGGCCCGGATGATGGCCGGTGCGGCGATGAAGGCGATGATCAGGGCCTGGATCACGTCGATGATCTCGACCGGGATGCGGGCTACATTCTGCATCCGGGTGGCGCCGCTGCGGAGGGTGCCAAAGAGCAGCCCCGTCAGCACCACCCCCAGCGGGTGGCTTTTGCCAAGCAGGGCAATGGCGATGCCGTCGAAGCCGTAGCCAGAGGAAAACGCCAGCGCCAGATTGTGATTGACCCCCAACACCTCGTTGGCTCCCGCCAGCCCCGCCAGCGCGCCCGACAGACACATAGCGATGATGATGTTGCGGGTGATGCTCATGCCGGCGTAGCGGGCGGCGTCGGGGTTCTGCCCCACCGTCCGCACCTCGAAACCCCAGGTCGTCTTGAACAGGAACCAGTAGACGAACAGCGCCATGCCTATCGCCACGAAAAAGCCTAAATGGAAGCGGATCGGGTCGGGGAAGAAACGAGGCAACTCGGCCGACTTTTCGATGAACGGGCTGACGGGATTGGCCGATTCGGGGCGCTTGAGTGGGCCTTTGTCGCTCAGAAGCCATTCGCTCAGCCGGAAGGCGATATAGTTCATCATGATCGTGTTGATGACCTCATGCGCCCCGGTTTTGGCTTTGAGGATGGCAGGGATGAAGGCCCAGAAGGCGCCGCCGGCCGCGCCGGCCAGGATGGCGAGGGGGAGATGGATGATGGTTGGCAGGCCTTTGACGGCAAAGCCCACCCACACGGCGCAGATGGCGCCGACATAGAGTTGTCCTTCGACGCCGATATTGAACAGGCCCGCCCGGAATCCGACCGCCACCGCCAGCCCCGTCAGCAGGAGCGGGGTCGCCGTCACCAGGCTGTCGGTGATCGGGTAGAACGCTTTGGCAATGGCGGCGCCGTCGCCGCTGCCGATGGCGGCGACGATCTGCGAGATCGACCCGATCGACCCCTGGAACAGCGAGCCATAGGCCGTCGCCACCGCCCGCCACATCAGCGGGAAGGCGCCGGCAAAGTCCTCGCGCAGCGCCTTCAGCACCGCCAGATCGGTGAGGATGATGACCAGCGAGCCGAGCACCAGGGCGGTGAAGATCGACAGCAGCGGGATGACGAGCGGCTGCAGGAGCCGTCGCCAGCGCGAGGGGGCGGCGGGTGCGGGTGGGTGTGGGGCAGCGAGTTGCGCCATAGCATCACTCCTAAGGTGAACACTTACCGAACTACAAGGAAAATGCCAGATGTTAGCTAAAAAGGTACTTATACGTAAGAAATTCGTTCTGTATCTCCTGTTCCAAGGGAAGGTGGATACTAACCGGAACATCCAAATCAAGCATCTGGCACATGATGGGGCCAACATCTTCCCATTGGAGATTGCCCAGCCCACAACCCAGGGCCGGCATGGCCAGGGATTTGATGCCCAACGGCTGATAGTTCTCCTTCACCCAGACCAAACCCTGCCGGATGCCATCGATGTCAGAATTCTCTTTCCAGTGATTCTTGGTCGCAAAAAACAAGAACCAGGTCTCTCGATTGGTGTGCGACAGGCTAAACGGTTGGTCCGCCAGTTGATGATCGAGTGAGGTCTCTCGTTGATAGAGATAAGGCTTTCCCATCTTCAGAAGCCCATCACGACAAACTTGCTGATATTCGACATAGGCGTCAGGAAATTGATATTTGGCCCGTGAAGCCAGGCCTTTGCCCATCACACCGACAGTATTCACACTGATCGTCAAAGTCTGTTTGCCGGAGAAAAACATATCGCCCTTGACCAGGTTGAGATTTGGAGTCAATCTATGCTCATAAGATGGAGCAAAAAACATGTTTGGCTCAGGAATAATTTCTAGTTCTCTTTCGCCAATCAGTGCACGGAGTTTTCGTTTCACAGTGTGATTGGCTACATAAATAGAGCTGATCAATTGTGGCGGAATGAAATCTGGCGCCAACACCTCGGCCATGATTTTTCGTTTGGTTCCGGCCTCCTCGGTCCACCAGGTCGCATTGATAACGTCTCGCATTCCGGGTAATCGCTTGATACCTTCTTCGCGAGGCAAAATCTCAGAATTGTAACTCGCTGCATTTCCGGTAGTGATGTAAATATCTGGATTGTTTAGAATACTGGTCTGTACGGCAATCACAGCTATATCATCTGGTGATTTCTCTAGAAGCACGCGATAGAGCATGGGGTTACGCGGCTGAAAGTAGAGGTTCGCAAAACTCCATAACGACTTGCCATTTGGCGTCAATCTCTGATTCCTCCCAGAGACAATTGCCTTGTCGTAGATCGGCGTGTGCGCAATGCCATCCGCCTCGATCTTGGCATGAGAGAGTATCCCATACCTCAAGATCGACGGAATATTGTCGATGTGCGTGATGTAATAAAGCTCGCGTAAACGCCGATTCTGCTTGTTCATAGCCAGATTCTAGAACACCGCTTCGGCTTCGTCCTCGGCCGGCTCCTCGATGGGGGCAATCTGATCGGGGCTGACGCCGGCCATGAGCAGGCCGAGATATTCCTTCGTCACGTGCGGCGAATCGACGATGGCGATGATCTTGCCGCGATACATCACAGCAATGCGGTCCGACAGGGCCATGATCTCGTCCAGTTCGGTGGAGACGAGCAGCACGGCGCAGCCCGTGTCGCGCTTTTCGAGGATGCGCGAATGGATGTACTCGATCGAGCCGACATCCAGGCCACGGGTTGGTTGCGAGGCGATGAGCAGCTTGATCGGGCGCGAGAACTCGCGGGCGACGATCACCTTCTGCTGGTTGCCGCCCGAGAGCGAACTGGCCGGTGTGCCGATGCCGGGCGTCCGCACATCGAATTGCTTGACCAGATCGGTCGCCGCCTTGCCCACCTCGTCTTGCTGGATGACGACGCCCCTGGCGAAGGGCGGCAGATAATAGGTGTTCAGCACCATGTTATCGGCGATGGGATAGGAGAGCACCAGCCCATCCGCCTGGCGGTCTTCGGGCACATGCGCCACTCCGGTCTCGACCACCTTGCGTGGGGTGGCGCGGGTCGTATCCTTGCCATCGATAGAGATGGCGCCGCTCAGAGCCGAACGCAGCCCCGTCAACGCCTCGACGAATTCGGTCTGACCGTTGCCCTGCACCCCCGCCACCCCCACCACCTCGCCCGCCCGCACCTCCAGCGTGACTTCATTGACGGCCAGGTTCTCGCGGTCGTCCAACACACTCAGGCGGTCGATCTTGAGCACCGTATCGCCGGGGACGCAGTGCGTCTTCTTGGCCTTGAGGCTCACATCGCGGCCTACCATCATCGACGCCAACTGCGGTTGCGTAGCGGCCTTGGGGTCGGCCTGCCCCACCACCTTGCCCAGCCGCAGCACGGTGATGCGGTCGGCCACTGCCAGCACCTCGCGCAGCTTGTGGGTGATGAAGATGATCGATTTGCCCTGCGCCACCAGCGACTGCATCACCTTGAACAGTTCATCCGCCTCCTGCGGCGTCAACACCGCCGTCGGCTCATCCAGGATGAGGATGTCAGCGCTGCGATAGAGCAGCTTGATGATTTCGACCCGCTGCTGCACCCCCACTGGCAGATCTTTGATATAGCTGTTCGGGTCTACCGCCAGACCGAACTTCTCCGAAATCTCGCGGATGCGGGCAGCGGACTTGCGCCGATCTAGAAACACACCGCCCCGCAGAGACTCGACTCCCAACATCACATTCTCGGTCACGGTCAGCACCGGCACCAACATGAAATGCTGATGCACCATCCCCACCCCCGCGTCGATGGCGTCGTTGGGGCTGTGGACGGTCAACTTCTTGCCCTTGACGATGATCTCCCCCTCGTCCGGCTGATAGAGGCCGTAGAGGATGTTCATCAACGTGGATTTGCCGGCGCCATTCTCGCCGAGCAGGGCCAGGATCTCACCCTGATTCAACTCCAGGTCGATGTGATCGTTGGCCAACACGCCAGGAAAACGTTTGGTGATGCCGCGGAGTTGGAGGATAGGCGCCATAGCGAATCCTGTTCTGAGTGGGGTTTGGGAGGGGTGGTAGACAGGTATAGAAAGGGCAGGTAGACAAGTAGACAAGAAGTAAGTAGACAAGGTTCGGTCGCCGTCCCTCTGGCGACACAAGACCTGTCCCTGCGACCTTGTCTATTTATCAACCTGTCTACTTGTCTACTCTTTTACTCTCAGGCAAGTCTATCACAAAGGAGGCAAGAATGAAACTGGCGGCCCAGGGAATCTCTGGGCCGCCAGCTTGGTAGTTCAGTGTAAACCCTAAAGGTTTCCAAAACCTTTAGGGTTTTGCGGATCGACTTGCTTACGGCAGGCTGCTGAAGCTGTTGACTTTGATCTTGCCGTCGATGATGTCCTGAGTGACCTGGGCGACGCCATCCTTGACGGCCTGGGGCACCTCGCCGTCGAAGTTGTGGAAGGGAGCGATGCCGATTTCGCCGTTGGCCAGGGTGGCGACCTTGACGCCGCCAGCGTAGGAGCCATCGGCCACGGCTCGCGTCGCCGAAGCGACCGAGAGTTCCAGGTGTTTGAGCACGCTGGTGAGGACGATGTCCTTGTACTCAGGTGCGCTCACGAACCAGTCGGTGTCAACGCCGACGAGCATGACGCCGGGGTTCTCCTTCACTGCCGCCGCCGTGCCCAGACCCACCGGGCCGGCCACCGGCATGATGATGTCGGCGCCCTCGTCGATCAGGTTCTGGCCGAACTGCTTGCCCTTGTCCTGGTCGCTGAAGTCACCCGTGAACAAGCCGTCCTTGGTGGCATTGTCCCAACCCAAGAGTTCGACCGCAGTGCCGTTCTGCTGATTGTAGTACTCGATGCCTTCCTGGAAGCCCACCATGAAGTCGGCCACGGGCGGGATGTTGATGCCGCCGAAGGTGCCGACCTTGCCGGTCTTGGTCATGCCAGCCGCCACATAGCCGGCCAGGAATGCGCCTTCCTGGGTGGCGTAGACCTGCTGCCAGACGTTGTCATAGGGGTCGGCATAGGCAAAGTCAAGGATCTGGAACTTCTGATCCGGGTTCGCCGTCGCCGCCGCCGCCGTGGCATCGCCCAAGAGGAAGCCGACGGTCACGATCAGGTCGCAGTCCGAGGCGATGAACTCGTTGATGTTCTTCTCGTAGTCGGTCTGCTGCTGCGACTCCAGATACGTCGCCTCCCAACCCAACTCTGCCGCCACCGCTTCGGCGCCATCCCACGCCGTCTGGTTGAACGACTTGTCGTCCACACCACCCGTGTCCGTCACCTCGCACACCTTGCCGCCTTCCATCATCGCCGTTTCACCCAATGTGCTGAAGCTGTTGACTTTGATCTTGCCGTCGATGATGTCCTGAGTGACCTGGGCGACGCCATCCTTGACGGCCTGGGGCACCTCGCCGTCGAAGTTGTGGAAGGGAGCGATGCCGATTTCGCCGTTGGCCAGGGTGGCGACCTTGACGCCGCCAGCGTAGGAGCCATCGGCCACGGCTCGCGTCGCCGAAGCGACCGAGAGTTCCAGGTGTTTGAGCACGCTGGTGAGGACGATGTCCTTGTACTCAGGTGCGCTCACGAACCAGTCGGTGTCAACGCCGACGAGCATGACGCCGGGGTTCTCCTTCACTGCCGCCGCCGTGCCCAGACCCACCGGGCCGGCCACCGGCATGATGATGTCGGCGCCCTCGTCGATCAGGTTCTGGCCGAACTGCTTGCCCTTGTCCTGGTCGCTGAAGTCACCCGTGAACAAGCCGTCCTTGGTGGCATTGTCCCAACCCAAGAGTTCGACCGCAGTGCCGTTCTGCTGATTGTAGTACTCGATGCCTTCCTGGAAGCCCACCATGAAGTCGGCCACGGGCGGGATGTTGATGCCGCCGAAGGTGCCGACCTTGCCGGTCTTGGTCATGCCAGCCGCCACATAGCCGGCCAGGAATGCGCCTTCCTGGGTGGCGTAGACCTGCTGCCAGACGTTGTCATAGGGGTCGGCATAGGCAAAGTCAAGGATCTGGAACTTCTGATCCGGGTTCGCCGTCGCCGCCGCCGCCGTGGCATCGCCCAAGAGGAAGCCGACGGTCACGATCAGGTCGCAGTCCGAGGCGATGAACTCGTTGATGTTCTTCTCGTAGTCGGTCTGCTGCTGCGACTCCAGATACGTCGCCTCCCAACCCAACTCTGCCGCCACCGCTTCGGCGCCATCCCACGCCGTCTGGTTGAACGACTTGTCGTCCACACCACCCGTGTCCGTCACCTCGCACACCTTGCCTTTGGCTTCGGGGGCGGCGGTAGGTTCAGGCGCTTTGGTGGGTTCGGGCGCTTTCGTCGGCTCAGGGGCTTTCGTCGGCGCTGCGGTCGGTGGGGGCGCCTCGGTGGGAGCAGGCGTGGCGCGCCCGCCGCAGGCGGCGAGCACGAAGGCCGCCACCAAGATGACGGTCAAGACAGTAAACAGTCGTTTGTACATGGTTGCTATCTCCTCCTTGAGAGAGTACCGCAGTAGAGAGTAAAACGGAAATCGCTTGCGAACGACCGGGAATAGGAATCGTCCGGGGAAGTTCGGGGCCGGGAATCTGCACTGCCCCGCTTTCTCGTGGTCAAGTATACGACGGCTTGGCTTTTGTCGCAACAAAAGCAAGCGATGCCAAGATGCCAACGCCTATGACGACGCTTCCGGCTTCGCCCCCACCACCTCGCGCCCGCGCGTCCCACCCAAATCGGGGCCGATGACGCCCGCCTCTTCCATCATATCGATCAGCCGGGCGGCGCGGGTGTAGCCGATCTGCAGACGGCGCTGGAGCAGGCTGGTGCTGGCCTTGCCCGCCTCGCGCACGATCTCCACCGCCCGGTCGTAGAGGGCGTCCTTGCCGGCCTGCTGCTCGGCCTGGGCCAACATATCATCCCACAAGGGCCGCTGCACCGATGGCTCTGGCGGGGCGGGCGGGGCGGTGGGGCTGACGGCCGGCTCGTCGTCGGCGGGGAAATCCATCTCGGCCAGCGGCCGCATCCCGGCCTGCGCTCCTCCCTGCCCGTGCCAGAAGCGCACCAGCCGGTTCACCTCCAGATCCGAGACGAACGCGCCCTGCAAACGCGCCAGCTTGGCCGAGTCGGGCCGCATGAACAGCATATCCCCGCGCCCCAGCAGCCGTTCGGCCCCCGGCGTATCCAGGATCACGCGCGAATCGATCTGGCTGGTGACGGCGAAAGCGATGCGCGAGGGGAAGTTGGCTTTGATCAGCCCGGTGACGACGTTGACCGAAGGCCGCTGCGTGGCGATGACCAGGTGGATGCCGGTGGCGCGGGCCATCTGCGCCAGCCGCACGAGCGATTTCTCCACATCGTCCGGCGCCGTCATCATGATGTCGGCCAGTTCATCGACGACGATGACGACGAAAGGCAAGATCGATTTGCCCTGGGCCGCGCGCTGGGCGTTGTAAACATCGATATTGCGGGCGCCAGCCCTTTCCAATTCCTTATAGCGCCGATCCATCTCGGTGGTGGCCCAATGCAGCACGCCGATGACCTTCTCGATGTCGGTCACGACGCTGTCGATCAAGTGGGGGATGCCGTTGTAGCCGGTCAACTCCACTCGTTTGGGGTCGACCATGACGAAGCGAAGCTGGTCGGGCGTGTATTGGAACAGCAGCGAACAGATGAGGGCGTTGATGCACACCGACTTGCCCGACCCCGTGGCCCCCGCCACCAACAGATGCGGCATCCGCGAGAGGCTGGCCGCCACCGCCCGCCCCGAAACATCCTGCCCCAACGAGATGCGCAGCGGCCCCTTCAGCCGTTGGAATTCCTCCGATTCCAGGATGCTGCGTAGCGAGACCATGGTCACGCTGCGGTTGGGCACCTCCAGGCCGACGATGTTGCGCCCAGGCACCGGCGCTTCGATGCGGATGGGCGAGGCTGCCAGGGCCAGCGAAAGGTCGTTGGACAGGGCCTGAATCTGGCTGACGCGCACCTTCAGTTGCAGCTCTTCGCCCCGGACTTTTTTGGTGATGAAACCCGGTTTGAGACCGAACTGCGTCACCACTGGCCCGCGATTGACCTCGATGACGGTGACGGGGACGCCAAACGCCGATAGCGTGTCCTCGATGATGCGGGCGCGCTCGGTCAGGTCTTCTTCGCTGAGGTCGCCGCTCTCCAGGTCCTCGAGGATGTGCTCGATCTGTGGCAGCCGCCAGTTGGTCTGCTCGGCGCCGATGATGCGGATGGTGGGTGGGGCAGGTGCGGGCGGCGGGGTGTGGACCATGTTCGGGTCCGGCGGCAGAGTGGTGATCGGCCCATCCAGATCGTCGAACGGCGAGCCGGCCGTTTCGGGCGCGGCGCGCAGGCTTTGCAGCCAGGCCCGGAATCGCTCACTGCGCGAAGGGCGCACCCGGATCACGCCCGGTTCGCGGTGTAGACGCTCGCCCCACCCCATGATCGCCGCCGCCAGGCTGGCGGTCAGACCAGGCAGTGTGGCCCGCAAGTCGGCCAGACTGATCCCCAGAGCCAGGATCAGACCGGCGGCCGCCAGACCCAGCAGCGCCGCCAGGGCCAGTCCGATTCCCAGGGCGCTGGTCAAGAGGTCGGCCAGAAACCATCCCACCCAACCGCCGCCGCCGTTCGGCCCCGATGCGGTCAGGTCGCCGGTAGACGAGACGGATGATGCGACCAGCAAATGGGCCGTGGCCTGGAAGACGAGCCAGAGCAGCAACAGGCCGGCGATCTGGGGCGGGCCAATGCCGCCAGCATGACCGCCGCTGCGCAAGAAGATGAAGACGCCCAATCCCAGGAGGATGAAGGGGACGAGATAGCGGCCAAAGCCGAAGCCGGCCGTGAGTTGCTGCACCCACCAGCCTGTCAGCCCGGCCGGCCGGCTGAGCAACGAAAGCAGCGTGAACAGCCCCAGCCCGGCCAGAACCACCCCCCACAAGGCGCCGCTGCGTAGAGAGAGGCCGGCCGGCTGCCGCCCGGATTTGGCCGCGCTCTTTGCCCCGCTGCGAGTGCTCGACCCGGACGGTTTGCGCTTGCTGGTAGAGGAGGCTGTGGCCGGACGCTTGGACATTTTAGCTCATTTGTTCGTATCGGCAGTATAGCATGTTCGGGCGAGCGGGGCAACCTGGCTGGGGAGGTGGTCTGCTGGAATCACAACTCCACCACCAGCGGCAAGATCATCGGCCGCCGGCCTGTCGTTCGATAACAGAAATCGGCGAGACGGTTGTGGACCTGCTCGGCAACATCTTTGGCGTTTTCGACCTGCTCCAATACATCCCAGATGACTTCTTTGGCGTCTTCCATCAACGTCTCGGAACCAGAGAGTTGGACGAAACCGCGCGAGAGAATCTCCGGCCCGGCGATGACCTCGCCCGTTTCTTCGTCCAGCCCGATGATGACCACCAGGAAGCCATCGCGGGCAAGGTGGCGGCGGTCGCGTAGCACCACCGAGCCAATGTCGCCCACCCCCAGGCCATCGACGAAAACATGGTCGCAAGCCAGTTTCTCGGCCGGCAGGATCCAGTCCGGCCCCAGTTCCATCACCTGCCCGTTTTCGATCACGAAGATGTTCTGCTCGTCGATGCCGGTCTCGCGGGCCAGCCGGGCATGTAGCACCAGTTGCCGGTACTCGCCATGAATGGGGATGACGGCCTGCGGGCGCACCATCTCGATCATGCGACGCTGGTCCTCGCGGCTGCCGTGTCCGCTGACATGGACTTCGGTCAGTTCGGCATAGTAGACATCCGCGCCCAGCCGGAAGAGATTGTCCAGGGTGCGGTGGATCATCTTTTCGTTGCCGGGGATGGGCGAGGCGCTGACGATGATGGTGTCGCCCTTGCCGATGCGAACATGCCGGTATTGGCCGTGGCTCATGCGGACGAGGGCGCTGGTCGGCTCGCCCTGGCTGCCTGTGCAGACGATGGCGACCTTCTCCGGCGGCAGGTGGTTCATCTGTTCGGCCGTGACCAGGCCGCCGCTGGGCGGGCGCAGATAGCCGAGCTCGACCGCCATCTTAGCGTTCTGGATCATGCTGCGCCCGGTGACGCCGACGGTGCGGCCGTGCTTTTCGGCGGCGTCGATGACCTGTTGGATGCGCGAGATATTGGAGGCGAACGAGGCGACGATCACCCGGCCGGGCGCTCGCGCCGTCAGATCGTCCAGCACCTGCCCCAATTCCTGCTCGGAGGGCGTGAATCCCGCCACCTCGGCATTGGTCGAGTCCGAAAGCAGCAGCCGCACGCCTTCATCGCCCAGGGCGCGCAGTTTGGCCTCGTCGGTCAGGCGGCCATCGACGGGGTGGTGGTCGAATTTGTAGTCGGTGACATGGACGATGATCCCCACCGGGCTGCGGATGACGACGCCGACGACATCGGGGATGGAGTGGCAGAGATGGATGAATTCGATCTGGAACGGCCCCAGGGGCAGGCGGGTGTTCTCGTCGATCAGCCGCAGGTCGGCGCTATCGAGCAGGTGATGCTCGCGCAGCCTGTTGCTCACCAGCCCCAGCGTCAGGCGTGTGCCATAGACGGGCGCTTTGATCTGGCTGAGGACGTAGGGCAGGGCGCCGATGTGGTCTTCGTGGCCGTGGGTGAGGATGAAGCCCTTGAATTTGGACTGGTTGTTGATCAGGTAGGCGAAGTCGGGGATGACCAGGTCGATGCCAGGGAGGTCGTCAGAGGGGAACATGAGGCCGGCGTCGATGGCGAAGATGGCGTCGTCGTATTCGAAGGCCATGATGTTTTTGCCGAATTCGCCCAGCCCGCCGAGCGGGATGATGCGAAGGGTGGATTCGGCGCCGTAGGAGGGGGAGGGTTTGTGCTTCAAAGGGTGATCCTCAAGTGCGGATTTCGACTCGCGATGGTGGGGTGCGAAACAAGGTCAGAGCAGGGTGAGTTGCTCGAAGGTGGGGGGCGGAGGGGGCGGGGGCTGGCGAAGTTGGCGCGCTTCAGCCAGCAAAGCGGGAATCTTGGCAAAATCGACCACCAAATCCTGACGCCAGCCGGGGTTGCGGAGGACGGCGGCAGGGTGATAGAGGGGGAGGACGATGCAGCGTTCGAGGTGCAAGGGCTGGCCGTGGACACGGGTGATGCGGGCGGTGGGTGGGAAGAAATGCGCCATCGAGAAGCGGCCCAAGGTGACGATGAGTAAGGGGTCGATCAGGGCGATCTGCTGCTCCAGATAGGGTTTGCAGGCTTCGATCTCTTGGGGCAGGGGGTCGCGGTTTTCGGGCGGGCGGCATTTGATCACGTTGGCGATGAAGCAGTCCTGCCGGGCGAGGCCGATGCTCTGCAATAGCCCCTCGAGAAGCTGGCCCGAACTGCCGACAAAGGGCCTCCCCTGACGGTCTTCGTGGAAGCCGGGGCCTTCGCCGACGAACATCAGTTCGGCGTCAGCGCGGCCCTCGCCGGGCACGGCCTGTGTGCGCAAGCGGCCGAGCGGGCAGCGCTGGCACGAGCGGATCTGTTCGGCGAGGCGGGGGAGGTCGGGTGGGAGCATGGGGGGGATTGGAGATTGGTTATTGGAGATTGGTTATTGCGTGTTGACAGAAAACGATACGGAATACGGAACACGCAATATGAGCCACTAACCCCAAATCTGCTGCAATTCAGCTTCATTTGCAGCCAATTCGGTCTGTAAGTCGGCGGCAACCAGGGTGGGGCGGGTCATGATCAGGGCGTCTTCGTTGTTGTCGCTGTAGTAGCGGCGGCGCCGCCCGGCTTCGGCAAACTGAGTCCGGCGATAGAGGGCCTGGGCGGCTATGTTGGAGACGCGCACTTCCAAGGTGGCTTCGGTGCAGCCCAGGCCCTGGGCCAGAATCAACAGATGTAGCAACAGATAGCCACCCAGTTTGCGCCCGGTGTAGCGGGGGTGGGTGGCAATGGTGGGGATGTGGGCCGTCTCTTCAAGCTGCCAGATGCCGCCATAGGCCAGGATAGGGGGCAGGTCGGGGGCAAGGCCCCGGAGCAAGCGGTAGTGCGACCAGGGGTTGGCCGTCAGTTCCCGGCGGTAGATGCCGCTCGTCCATGCCTGGCTGAAGACGCGACGCTCGATCGCCATGATCTCGGGCAGGTCGTCCAGAAGCATGGCATCGAGCTTGAAGGGGAGGGAGGGGGAGGTGGCAAGTGGCAAGTGGAAAGTGGCAGGTGGCAAGTTCTTCGTTGATTGTTGACTGTTGATTGTTGATTGTTTTCAGCCCAGGTAGATGGGGCTGAGGGTGATGGGGTCGTCGATGTCTCCGGCTTGCAGGCGTTGCCAGGCCAGGGCCGCCAGGACGCCGGCCCGGCGCAGGGCCAACGTTTGGGGAACGATGATGGCTCTCTCGCCCCAGGTCTGGCGCAAGAGCGATTCGTCTGCGGCGCTCAGTTCGCCGGCGAAGCAGAGCGGCGGGGCGAACGCCTCCAGCTGGGGGAGGAGGTCGGACAGGCGGGCCAGGCCCCATTCGCTCAGGCGGCGGGGCGCGCCGGATTCGGCGGCGTAGACGGTCCAATCGTAGCGGCCCCGGCCGGCAGCCAGCAGCGCGACCACCGGCTGGCGCCCCAGGTGGGGCAAGGCGACGACATCGAGGGTGGGGACGCCGATCAGCGGCAGGCCGGTGGCGGCGACAATGCCTTTGGCCAGGCTGACGGCCACGCGCGTGCCGGTGTAGGAGCCGGGGCCGATGGCGACAGCCAGGGCGCGCAGGTCGGTGGGGCGGAGGCCCTGTAAATTGAGCAAGGCATCGACCTGAGCCGCCAGTTCGCTCGTATGCCGCCTGTGCGAGCGCCAACTCGTCTCGGCCAGCACCTGGCGGCCATCGTAAAGGGCGATGGAGGCGAAGTCGGTGGCGGTGTCGAGGGCGAGCAGCATAGGCCAGGGCGGTTAGCGGCGGTTGGTGAGGGTGATGCGGCGGCGACCGGGGCCGGCGTCGGCCAGCTCGATCTCCAGGCGGGCAGCGGGCAGCAAGGGCAGGATGCGGTCAGCCCACTCGATCAGCACGATCCCCTGGTCGAAAAGCTCCTCAACCCCCAGATTTCTGGCCTCCTCGACCGGTTTTTCCAGGCGATAGCAGTCGATGTGAAAGAGGACGCCGCCGGCGGGGAGGTCGTATTCGTTGATCAGGGTGAAGGTGGGGCTGGTGACGGGGGCCGTGATCCCCAGGCCGGCGGCCAGGCCCTGGGCAACCTGTGTCTTGCCTGCCCCCAGATTACCAAGCAGGGCGACGACAAGCGGGGGGCGCAGACCGGCCGCCAGGTTTTTGGCCCAGGTGTGCGTGGCTTCGGGGCTATCGCTCTCGATCATGACGGGCGTCGGGCCGGACATGCGGCGATTGTAACGGATGGACGCTACCCAAGACAAGCCGCGCCCCCTTCTCTGCCCCTGCCCCCCAATTGCAGTCGCCCGTCATATCGACTACACTCGCCACAGATCATCCAATAACCAATCTCCAATAACCAATCTCTATTCTCCACCCATGCGCCTCGCCCTCATCTCCGACATCCACGGCAACCTCGTCGCTCTGCAGACGGTGCTCAAGGCCATCGATGCGCTCAAACCCGACGCCATCTGGTTTTTGGGCGATGTGGTGGGCTATGGGCCAGAGCCGCAGGCCTGCGTCGAGCTGGTGCAGCAGGCGGCGGCGGTGATCCTGGCCGGGAACCACGACCTGGCTGTAGCCGGGCGCGCCGATCTCGATGACTTCACCGAGACGGCGCAGGCGGCGCTCCGTTGGCACCAACGCCTCCTCCCCGCCGAAACTCTCACCTGGCTGGCCGGGCTGCCCAGCCTGTTGGTTCAGGATGGCATCACCCTGGCCCACGGCAGCCCCCGCTCGCCGGTGTGGGAGTATGTGGTCGATGACGATTCTGCCTCCGCGAACGCCGATCACTTCGATACACAACTCTGTCTGATTGGGCACAGCCACGGCGCCATCGCCTGGCAGCTAACCAAGGGCCGCTGGTGGCGCCAGGCCAAACTGCAGCGTCGTCCATCGGGCGAGGCCTTGAGCCTGGCCGAGGACCGCTGGCTGCTGAATCCGGGCAGCGTGGGCCAGCCGCGCGACCACGACCCGCGCGCCAGTTTCGCCATCCTGGACACCGAAGCGCAGACCTGGACGTGGCATCGCCACGACTATGACATTGCGCCCGTGGCCGAGGCCATCCTGGCGGCCGGGATGCCGCCCAAGCTGGCGCGACGGCTGTTCGACGGCACCTGAGAGACGGCCGGGCGGAACCGGCGGCGGCCTGGCTGCGTCCTGATCGAGGAAAGCAACCCCTCATTGCGGCGGCTGGCCCTGCACCGGCCAGACTCGCCGCCCTGCCCCTATCCACCTGCTGACTTCCTGAAGGAGGAGAACCATGAAACGTGCCATCATTCTACCCATCATTCTGATCCTGGCGCTCGTCGCCGGCTGCAGCAGCAGCGGCGCCCAGTCGGAGGTCGGCTTTGCCCCTGCCCCGTCCGCCACCATGGCCCCCGCCGCCGAAGCCCCGGCCAAGGATGCGGCGGCCAACCAAGGCGGCGAGATCGCCACCGACGCGATTCAGGAGGGGCGCAAGGTTGTCTATAACGCCACCATGTCCCTGATCGTCCAGGACACCGAGGCCACGGCCCAGCAGATCGACGGCCTGGCGCAGTCGGTGGGCGGCTATGTGGCCAACATGAACGCCTATCGCGACTACAACAACATCCTCGTCTACGACATCACCCTGCGCATCCCGGCCGAGCAGTTCGAGGCGGCGCGCACGGCGCTGCGGGCGCTGGCCGTGCGGGTGGAGAACGAGAATATCAGCACCGATGATGTCACCGACCAGTACTACGACATCGAGGCCCGTCTGACCAGCCTGCACGCCACCGAAGAGGAGTTGCTGAAGCTGCTGGCCGAGACGCGCGAGCGCGGGGGTAAGGTCGAGGACATCATGTCCATCTACCGAGAGTTGACGACTATCCAGGCCGAGATCGAATCGCTGCAAGGCCAACTCAATCGGCTGGATAAGCTCGTGGCCCTTTCCACCATCAACATCAATGTCCGGCCCGATGAGCTGGCCACACCCATCGTCGAAAATAGCTGGCGCCCCCTGGAAACGTTACGCAAAAGCGTGGGCTCCCTTGTCAACGTGCTGCGTGGTCTGGTGGATCTGTTGATCTACCTGGTCATCGTCGTCCTGCCGGTCCTGATTCTGCTTGCCATCCCCCTTGTCCTCATCGTCCTGTTCCTGCGTTGGCTCGTCCGCCGCTTGCAGGGGCGGAAGAAGGCCTAGGGTGTTTCGTATTGCGTGTTGCGTAGATTCTGTACTAATCGACAAAAATACGTAGTACGCAATACGCACCAACAACGCTCACCGCTTCCACCTACCAAAATCTCCATGTTCCAAAACCTCGGCTTGACCAGTCTGGCCGTCATCCCCGTCCTGGGGTTCCTCATCTTCGTGCACGAATTGGGGCATTTTCTGGCCGCCCGTTGGATGGGCGTCAAGGTGCTCGAATTCGGTTTCGGCTATCCCCCCCGCCTGGTCAAGCTGTTCGAGCGCAACGGGGTCGAGTACACGCTCAACTGGTTGCCGTTCGGCGGCTTCGTGCGTATGGCCGGCGAGGATGGCAATTTCGATAGCGAAGGCAGCCTGGCCACCGTCGCACCCTGGCGCCGGATGGTCGTCCTTTTTGCCGGGCCGTTCATGAACCTGCTGACGGCGGCCGTCATCTTCGCCGTCCTGCTGCTGGCGGGCACGCCGCAGTTCGTGGGCGATGCCGCCACCCTGCCGGTTGAAATCCTGGCCATCTCGCCCGGCAGCCCGGCCGAGCAGTCTGGCCTGCAGGTTGGCGATGTGATCGAAAGCATGAACGGACAGGTGGTGCGCGGGGCCGAGGCCGTCAGCGCCGCCATCAAGGCCAACGCCGGCCAGGAAGTGGCGATCGTCGTCCATCGCCAGGACGAGACCCTCACGATTGCACTCACCCCCCGCCGCCCGGAGGAAACCCCCGAAGGTCAGGGCGCCGCCGGGATTCAGATCGGCCCCGTCATCCCGCCGGAAGCGATCACGACAGTGCGATCCAACCCCATCGAAGCCGTCGTCGGCGGCGTCCAACGCACGGTTTTCCTCATCGGCCAGATGTTCGGCGGCCTGGGCATGCTGTTGCGCAGCGCCATCTCGCCGGCGGTGGACATGCCCGAAGGCGGCGTCGGCGGGCTGGTGGCTATTGGTCGCATTACGGCCGAGGTGGCGCGCGAGGGGTGGAAGGATTTGCTGAATCTGACCGCGTTCCTCAGCGTCAACCTGGCCATCCTCAACCTCTTGCCCATCCCCGCCCTCGATGGCGGTCGCATCATGTTCGCCCTGCTCGAGATGGTGCGCCGCAAGCGCATCCCGCCCGAAAAAGAAGCGATGGTGCATCTGGCCGGTTTCGCTGTGCTCATCGCCTTCATGGTGTTGATCACCTTTGTGGATGTGAGCAACTGGCTGGCCGGGCGGCCGGCGCTGCCGGGCGGTTGAGCGATAATTCCCCGCTTTCAGGTCTCCCAGACCTGAAAGCGGGGAATTTCTGAGATCACGCAGTGTTGATCAATTCGTCGTGTGGATATAACAGCGCCTGGTAGCTACTTGTAATGACACGAATGCTCTCTACTTGTGAAGGCTTCGAGTGGGATGAAGGCAACTCTGACAAGAACTTGCATCTTCATGACGTAACTGATAGCGAATGTGAACAGGTCTTTTTCAATTTACCCCTCCTTGTCGCCGCGGATGTCAAACACTCTCAGCGTGAACCAAGATATTATGCTTTGGGGCGCACCGATGATGATCGCTGGCTATTCATTGCTTTTACTGTCAGAAATAAACGACTACGCATCATATCGGCGCGCGACATGAATGATCGTGAGCTAAAGAAATATGCTAACCGAATTGAAAGTGATACCAGTTTTCAACAATGAAGATGAAGAGCGAGAGTTTTGGTCAAGCCAAGACTCAACGGAATATGTTGATTGGGAAATGGCCGAACCCGTGGTCTTTTCCAAGTTGAAACCAACAACGAGGTCGATTTCATTGCGACTGCCTGTGCCGATGTTGGATGAGTTGCGGCTACTGGCCAATAAGCACGATGTGTCTTATCAGTCGCTGATCAAGTTGTACTTGCGGGAACGGATCGATGAGGAGTTACGGCCCGTCGTGATGAAGGTTGCTTGAGTCATGCTAGCGGGAGAGGTCTTGTGGACCTGAGCGGCGGCTAGTGTAGTCGATAATATCTCACTCCCACCCGCGCAAACTCCGCCTCCTCCTGCCGATGACCGTGCGCCTCCAGCCAGGCGCGCACCAGGCCCTGCCGGTCGTAGAATTCTGGCTCGCTTTCCACCAGCCACACGCCCGGAAAGCCGCCGGTCAGGTCGGTCATGCGCTGGTCGAGGGCGGCGGCGTCGACTTCGCGATTGGTGTAGGGCGCATCGACCCAGGCAAAGTCAGATCGGTCGTAGTATTGGTAGGTGTAGCGGATGTAGGGGATCAGGAAGACGGTGAGGTCTTCGGGCCGGCGATGGGCCGAGACAAAGGCGCCGGCGCTGCGAAAATCGGACTTGATGGTGTGGGCGCCCTGCTGCCAGCCATTCCAAAGCTGAAAACCGATCAGCACCGCCACCAACACCGCCGCCACCCGGCGGTCTTGCCTGGCCACCGCCACCGCCCCCGCCGCCCATAGCAGCAACAGCGCCGGCATGACCCAGATCAGGTAGCGGTCGAGAAAAATGGGGACGGCCAGGGAGAGGAAGAAGACGCCCACGACCGGCAGGAACCACCAGACCAGGGCCAGGCGGCGAGGGGTGGGCGTCTGGTGGGGCTGCGGCAGGAAGAGGGCGGCCAACAAGAGGAAGACGGGGGCGGCCAGCAGCCAGGGCGAGGGGGCGAGCACGATGCCCTGGGTCTGCGCCTGCCAGAGCGTTTGCAGGATGCGTCCCAAGGGGGCGAAGGCATGGCCGGTGGCGAAAGTGGGATCGACCAGGAGCCGCCATTGCCACCACAGCAGCGGGATGTAGGGCAGCACCAGCACGGCCAGGGCGAGGACGAAGCCTGGCCAGCGCCGCCGCCAGGCCGGGACGAGCAGAAACCAGGCCATCTGCAAGGGGATGACGAAGACGCCGAGGACGTGGATGTAGAAGCAGGCCGAGGTGAACCCCATCCAGGGCGCCCACCGCCACCAGCGCCCTCGCTCGACCGCCCAGGTAAACGCCATCAGCGAAAGCATGACGACGACCACCAACAGGGCGTACATCTTCGCTTCCTGGCTGTACCACAGGTGGTAGGGATTGGCCGCCAGAAGCAAGGCCGCGATCAGGCCGGCGGCGCGCCCAAACCAGCGCCGGCCCCACACGAACATAAGCGGGATCGCCAACACACCCAGCAGGGCGCTGGGGAAACGGAGGGCAAATTCGCTCTGGCCGGCCGCCATCAGCCAGGGGCGCAGCAGCAGGAAGTAGAGCGGGCCGTTCTCGCCGGGCCGCGTGAACATGGCCAGGGCCTCGGCCAGGGGGCGGGTGGCAAAGCGCAGGCTGTCGGTCTCATCCCGCCAGAGCGATTGCGCGTCCAGTCCGTGCAGCCGCCAGGCCCAGGCAAGCAGGAGGATGAGGAGCAAAAGGGGTCGGTAGAATCGCTGCATCTGAACCGCCCATCCCGGCCCATCCGCCCATTTTCGGATCAAGAGCAAGCGGTGGAGTCGCTGCACCCTTATTTCAGCCTGACCCCTGGCCGCGCCGCTGGAGATAGTAGAACCCCACCGCCAGGGCGATGAAGACGATGATGCCGCAGCCGAGGAGGAAATAGGCGCTGTAGAGGACAAAGGTGTCGATCAGTTCGACCAGGGCATCGGCATTCTGGGCCGGCGGCGCCCCGGCCTCGGTCTGGGTGATGATTAGGGTGGTGGTCAGGGCCTCGGCCGGGGCGGGGAGGGGCGGCGGGGTGGCCGTGGCCAGGATGACGGGCGGAGGAGGAGGGGTGTCGGTAGGCGGAAGCGTCACCGCGGGCGCAACCAGGGGCGTCTCGATAGGCGTCTCGATGGGCGTCTCGGTGGAGAGGGGCGTAGCCGGCTCGACGAAAGAGGTGGCCGTGGCGGGGATCGGCGGGGTGGCCGCGGGCGGGGGCGTGGTGGCTGCTGCTGGTGGGGTGTTGGTGGGGGCCGGGGTGTTGGTGGGGACGGCGGTGGTGGGCACCAGGGTGGCCGTGGGCGGCGGCGAGTTCGTCGCTGTGGGCGGTTCGCTGGTCTGGAAGGCGCGCAGGGCCTCGATCTGCGGCGCGCCGAGGAAGAAGGTGATCAGAAGCGAGGCGAGCGCCAACCAGGCCAGTGGGTGGCGCCAAAGGGCGCGGGTGAGGCGCGGACGAGAGGGGGGCATACTCAGTGAACCGATTCGACCCTGAAAGCGGCCGCGGGCGCAGAGGCGTGCAGTGAAGCCTGTGGAGAGTGGGAGAAGGCAGCCATGGGCGGGATTATACACCAGCGATGAGGCCCGCCCCGCAATTGTCTGCTTCGGCTGCTGTCGCCTCGTTTGGGTGGGTGTGGGTGATCGGCTGCGTCTGGATTTGACAAATCGGAACAAATGTTCTATTCTTGTCATCGTCGGGCGGGCAGTGGGGCGCCCAGGCGAACAGCACAATCCCGGCAGGCCAGTGTTTTGGTCGGCAGCCGTCTCTTCTTCCTGCCCGATTCGCCACCTACACCCCTTGCAGCACCACACACTCTGGAGGAACTTCCATCATGGCTCGCGTGAGCACCTATCTCAACTTTCCACGCTCGACCGAAGAAGCGTTCATGTTCTACCGCTCCGTTTTTGGCGGCGATTTCGAGGGATCGATCATGCGCTTCCGCGACATCCCCGCCGACCCCAACAGCCCTCCTATGGCCGAGGCCGACAAGGATCTCGTCATGCATGTCATGTTGCCGATCCTCGGCGGGCACATCCTCATGGGCACCGACGCCCCGGAATCCATGGGCTTCACGGTGACGCCGGGCAACAACACCTACATCAACCTGGAGCCTGACACCCGCGCCGAAACGGATCGGCTGTTCGAGGCCCTGGCCGAGGGCGGCGAGGTGGAAATGGCCCTCCAGGATATGTTCTGGGGCGGCTATTACGGCAGCCTGACCGACCGTTTTGGCATCCAGTGGATGTTCAACTGCGCCAGCGCCAGCTGACTTTTCGTCCGCGGCCAGGGCAGGCGCCGGGACCTGTCCTGGCCGCGCCGCCGGTTTCACGCCAATGCCGGCGCGGCGCGGCCCACATAACGGGCGCGTGGGCGGATCAGTTGGCCGCTGGCGTATTGCTCGCCGGCATGGCCGATCCAACCGATGGTGCGGCCGAGGGCGAAGATGGCCAGGGCGGCAGGGGCGGGTAGGCCCAGGCTGCGGGCCGTGGTCTCCAGGGCAAGATCGATCGTGGGCCGCAATCCCACCGTCTCGAACACGGTTTCGCACAGGGAGTGCGCCAGGGCGACCGCCGGCGCATCGGGGCAGCCCGCCGCCGCCAGATCCAGAAGCAGGCGGGCGCGGGGGTCGCCATCTGGGTAGAGAGGGTGGCCGAAGCCGGGCAAAGCGTCGCCAGCCCTGAGATAGCCGACCACGGCATCGAAGACGCCATCCTGGGCCGCGCGCAGCAGCGCCGCCACGCGCACGTTGTGGCCGCCGTGCCGGCGCCCCTGCAAGGCCGACAGCCCGGCAATGACGACGGCGTAGGGCGTCGATCCGGCCGAAGCGACGCAACGGGCGGTGAAGGCCGAGACATTGAGTTCGTGGTCGGCGCATAGGATCAGGGCGGACGAGAGCAGGCCGGCGGCGGCGGGGTGATCGGGCGCCCAGGCGGTCTGCAGCCCGCCAGCCAACGGCAGGGAGACAGGTCGGTCGGCGGTGACGGCTGCCAGGAGCTGGAGGATGCGGGCGCCGGTGGCGGCCAGGGCGAGCGGCTCGGTGTTGTGGGCCAGGAGATCGTCTGCCCCCGCCCGCGCCAACACAGCCTGGTAGCGTTCGATGGGATGGTGGCTGCCGATCTCCGACCTCGCCTGCACCCGCATGGCCTCGGCTCTCTCGCTCTGGGACGCAAACAAGCCGCCATCGTCGAAGCGGTCGAGCCAGATCAGGGCCGCGACTTCTTCGACTGTCCGTTCTTGCGCCAGCGCCAGGGCGTCGTAGCCGCGGTAGCACAGGCGACCATCGTGGATCGATGTGATCGCCGAATCGAGCACGGGCAGACCGTAGTCGAGGGCGTTCTGCGCCACCTGCAGCGGGTTACGGAGGCTTTGCTTGCGTCCCCGCAGCGCCTCGACGTCCGCAGCATGGTAACGCCGCCTGCGCGTGGCCGCATCGGCCGTCTCCGAGCGGATCAGCCCGCGGCTGACATAGGAATAGAGGGTGGGCAGGCGGATGCCGAGGCGGGCGGCAGCTTCTTGGGCGCTGAGATAACGGTCGGGGTCAGTCATGACGGGGGCATCTTCTGCAATAGTTGATCGGAAAATCAAGATTGACAACGTTGATTGTATGCGCTATCCTGGGGCGCGTCAAACGTCAACCCTACTCAGCAGGCAAAACAAGGAGCTGTTATGGCAAGTGAATCCGCGACCGGTTTTGTTTCCGGTCTCGAAGGCGTCGTCGCGGCGCAAACCCGCATCAGCCATGTCGATGGCCTGGCCGGGGAATTGATCCTGGCCGGGTATCGGCTGGAAGATATAGCAGGTGAAGTTTCGTTCGAGGAGATGGCCTTTTTGCTCTGGCACGATCGCCTGCCCACCGCCGCCGAGGCGGCGCAGATGGGCGCCGACCTGGCGCGCTGGCGGCGCCTGCCGCAGCCCACGCTCGATCTGCTGGCTGCGGCGGCGCGGGCCGGCTACCCGGCCATGGATGCGCTGCGGATGGCGATCGGGGCCTGCGACCTCGACCTGACGGCCGCCGAACGCGACCAGACGACCCTGGGCCAGGTGTTGTTGGCGCGCACGCCCACCGCTGTGGCCGCTTACTGGCGGTTGCGCCAGGGCCTGGCGCCCGTCGCCCCCGATCCTGACCTGGGCCATGCCGCGAACTATCTCACCATGCTGACCGGCGTCCGGCCCAGCCCGGCCCGTGTGCGCGGGCTGGAGACCTACCTGAACACGGTCATCGACCATGGGCTGAACGCCTCCACCTTCACTGCCCGCGTGATCATCTCCACCCGCGCGGACATGGTCTCGGCTATCACCGGGGCCATCGGCGCCCTCAAGGGGCCGCTGCACGGCGGCGCGCCGGGGCCGGCGTTGGCGATGGTCTTCGAGATCGGCGCCGCCGAGCGGGCGGAGCCGTATCTGCGGGCCAAACTGGAGCAGGGTGAGCGCCTGATGGGGTTTGGGCATCGCATCTACAAGGTGCGCGACCCGCGCGCCCAGGTTTTGGCCACTGCTGCCAGGTCGATGTATGCCGCCGATGGGGACATGGCCCTTTACACGCTGGCCAGTCAGGTCGAGGAGACGGCCGTGCGGCTGCTGGCCGAGTACAAACCGGGGCGAAATCTGCAAACCAATGTCGAATTCTACACGGCGCTGCTCTTGCATGGCCTGGGCTTGGAGGTCGAACTCTTTACCCCGACCTTTGCCGTGGGACGTGTGGCGGGCTGGATCGCTCATGCCTGGGAGCAACTGGCCACCGGCAGGCTGATCCGCCCCGCCTCGGAATATATCGGCGCCCGCGGGCGAAGGAAAGCGGGAGAGGAGTAGATAGGTAGACAGGTAGACAAGTAGACAGGTAGACAAGTAGATAGGTAGACAAGTAGACAGGTAGACAAGTAGACAGGTAGATAGGTAGATAGGTAGACAAGTAGAAAAGTAGATGGGTAGACAAGTAGACAGGTAGATTGTTAGACAAGTAGATAGGTAGACAAGTAAATCGGTAGATAGGTGGACAGGTGGCCAAGCAGTCAGGTAGATGTACGGCCTTGTCTACTTGCCCACTTGTCTGTCCAGGTGGGCGAAGACTATGGCAGGCAGCAACTTTGACAGGCGGCAAGAGCGCGTGTAGGCTGTGGGCCATTGTCTTTTCTCACCCCCCTCTGTGTCAGGAGCAAACCATGAACAAACCTTTGACGGCGGCCACTTCGCCGGACTTGAAGAAAGATGATCTGATCGTCATCACCGGGGCCGGCGGCTTCATTGCCGGAACGCTCACCCGCTATTTCCACGACCAGGGCTTCACCCGCATCCGGGCGGTGGATAAGAAGCCGCTGCCGCAATGGTATCAGCGCGTGCCGGGCGTCGAATGTCTGTCGTTGGATGTAAGCGAAAAAGAAAACGCCATTCGCGTCGTCGAAGGCGCCACCGAAGTCTACAACCTGGCCGCGGATATGGGCGGCATGGGCTTCATCGAGAAATTTCGGGTCGAGTGCCTGCGCAGCGTGTTGATCAACACACACATGATCGAGGCCGCCTATCGCGCCGGCGCGCAGCGCTACTTCTATTCCTCGTCGGCCTGCGCCTATAACACCACCCTGCAACAGGACCCCAATGTGCGGGCGCTGAAAGAATCCGATGCTTATCCGGCCATGGCCGAGCGCGGCTATGGCTGGGAAAAGTTGATCAGCGAGATGTTTTGCCAGGAATACTGGGCCGAGCGCGGGATGAAGACCGCCATCGCCCGCTTCCACAATGCCTATGGCCCCAACGGCACCTGGTACGGCGGTCGCGAGAAAGCCCCCGCCGCCCTCTGTCGCAAAGTGATCGAAGCCAAAGACACCGGCCGGCGCGAGATCGAAATCTGGGGCGATGGCACGCAGACGCGCAGCTTCATCTATGTCGATGACCTGGTCTATGGCATCGACATGATCATGCACTGCGACGCCCTCATCGCCACCCCCATCAACCTGGGTTCCTCCGAGCTGGTCTCGATCAACGAGTTGGTGAGCATGATCGAGGCGATCGCCGGGGTCACGCTCAAGCGCAACTACAACCTCAGCGCCCCGCGGGGTGTGGCCGGCCGCAACAGCGACAACACCTTCATCAAGTCAGTGCTGGGCTGGGAAGCGAATACGCCGCTGCGCCACGGCCTGGCCACCACCTATGCCTGGATCGAGAGCCAATACTACGACCGCAAGGCCGGCAAACAGGTTGTCACCGACCGCATCTGAAGCCAGGTTGGTTCGGGACCCTCGGTCTCGCGTCTGCTGCGACGATGGTCGATGGTGGTCTTCTCTATGGAAATGACCGCCATCGGCCATTGTCTCCCCAAACAAAAGCCCCGACCGGGATGCTCGGTCGGGGCAGGTAGATGGCCCATACGGGGTTCGAACCCGTGTCTCAGCCTTGAGAGGGCTGCATCCTGGGCCTCTAGACGAATGGGCCACACTGGTCGGGCATTATAGCGGCCCCGGATGCCCGTGTCAAAACGGGGCGCGGTTCGTCACGCCTGGCGGCGCCGGTGTCCACCCTTCCCTTTCCCTTTCTCCGTTCCGAGCGCATTCCCTCGCCCTACCTGGTGGTGTATGCGGCGCTGGGGTTGGCGGCTGGGGTGGCGCTGGGTGAGCGGATGGTGCGGTCGGGGTGGTTTGGTTGCGCGGGCGGGGCGCTAACCCCCAATCCGCTGTGGTTGTTGGCGCCGCTGCCGGTGCTGGCCGGGTTCATCGCCTGGGGCAGGGAGCGACGGCGGGTGGTCATCCCTCTGGTGGCCGGCGGCTGCCTGCTGCTGGGCGTCTGGCGCTATGCCTGGCATCCGTTCGAACCCTGCCTGGGGCCGGGCAACCTGGCTTTCTATCATCGCTCCGACCCCTTCGACCGTCCGACCGTTCTGGAGGGCATGATCAGCGGCTACCCGGACGAGCGCGAAGCCTACAACCAATACCGGGTGCAGGTGGATACGCTCTGGCAGGGCGACGAGCGCTTGCCGGTGGCGGGGGCGGCACTAGTGCGAACCGGCAAGGAGACGCTGCTGCAATACGGCGACCGGGTGCGGGTGAATGGCGCGCCGACAAGCCCTCCCACCTTCCCAGGCTTCGACTACCGTCGCTTTCTGGCCCGCAAGGACATCTACACCCTGGTGCGCCGGGCCGAGGTGACGGTGCTGGCCTCGGGCCAGGGCAACCGGCTGCTGGCAGCCCTGTATGCTTTCCGCGCGCGCGCTGCCGGCATCCTGTCGGCCCTCTTGCCCAGGCCCTACGCCGCCCTGGCCAACGGTATGATCCTGGGCATCGAAAGCGGCATCCCCAGCGACCTGTACACGCAGTTCAACCTCACCGGCTCCAGCCATGTCATCGTCATCAGCGGCAGCAACATCGCCCTGGTGTCGGCCATCTTCCTGGCCGTTTTCAGTCGCGGGTTGGGCGGGCGCAAGCGTCTAGCCGCGGCCTGCACCCTGGTCGGCATCATCGCCTATACCCTGCTGGTGGGCGCCGACTCGGCCGTGACCCGCGCCGCCATCATGGGCGGGCTGTTCGTCCTGGCCACGGCCTTCGGCCAGACCAGCGTCGCCCTGATCTCGCTCTTCCTGGCCGGGTTGGTCATGTTCTTGCTCAACCCGCTCACGTTATGGGATGTCGGCTTTCAGCTCAGCTTCGCCGCCACCCTGGGCCTCATCCTCCTCGGCCAGCCCATGCAGCGCCGCTGGCAACAAGGGATCGGCCGGAAGCTGCCCAAGTTTGCCCGTGGCCTGGTGTCCGAGGGATTGCTGATCACCTTGGCCGCCCAAATCGCCACTTTGCCTCTCATCGTCTACTACTTCGGCCGGCTGTCGTTGATCTCGCTCCTGGTCAACGTGCTCATCCTGCCGGTGCAGCCGTTCATCCTCATCGGCGGCGGGCTGAGCATCCTGGTAGGGTTGGCCTGGCTGCCCCTGGCGCGGGCTACCGCCCTCGTCCCGCACGCCTGCCTGTGGTGGACGGTGGCGGTGGTGCAGCAGGGCGCTGTCATCCCCTTTGCCTCGCTCGAAATCGACGCCTTTGGCCGCTTTATCGCCCTGGTCGCCCTCATCCTCTATGGGCTGACCTTCCTGTGGTGGCTGTTGCGCCAGGAGCAAGGCGCAACCACGCTGCTGCCGCCGGCCTGGCGCCTGCCGGCCCTGCGCGGCGTCACCCTGGCCGGGCTGCTGATCCTGCCCGTGTGGGTGGGAGCCGCCTGGAACGAAGCCCGGCCCGATGGCCGCCTGCACATCCACCTGCTGGGGCGAGAACGGGCGGCCGATTTTCTGCTGGTGGCGCCCAACGGCAACAGCGCCCTGATCACCACCGCCCGCGAGTCGCCCGCCTATCCATTGCCGACCCTGCTGGCGATGCTGCCCGGCCAGCGCTGCCCCCAACTCATCCTGGTCGCCCGCCCGGCGGCGCCCGCGCCTGACCTGGGCGATTGTCCACAATCGCAGGTGCTTGCCGCTGGCCACCCTGCCTTGCAGCCCGGCGCCCAGATCACGCTGGCGGATGGCGTCGTCCTGACCCAACTTGCCGGCGGCGGCGACGAAGCCCTGCTGTTCATCCTGCGGTACAATGATTTCTCGGCCCTGCTGCCGTTCGAGAACAGCCAGGAGACGCAGGCGGCCCTTCAGCCGGAGACGCCGGCCGGGATTTCACTGCTCCCGGCTCCCTTCCCCGGCACAGGCGCCTGGCCGCAGCCCGACTTCCTGGCGCACCTCCGTCCCGAACTCGTACTCGTGCCGCAGGGCGCCACCTACCCTCCGTCGGTCATGGCCCGGCTCAGCCAGACGGCCACGGCTGCAATCGCCAACGACGCCGCCACCGAGATCACGACCGATGGCCGCAGCTTTCGCCTGACCACGCGCCCCTATCCTCAAGACGACCTGACGCCCTGAAACCAACGATCAAGGACTATGACAAAACTGTGGGGCGGACGCTTCGAACACGAAGCCGACGCCATCCTTTCCCGCTTCAACGACTCGATCGGCTTTGACCGCCGGCTGTGGGAGGCCGACCTCCGCGGCTCGCGTGCCTATGCCGAGGCCCTGCACGCCGCTGCCGTGCTGACCACCGCCGAAACGCAGCAGATCCTCCAGGGTCTGGAGGCGGTGGGCGAAGAGTGGGCCGCCGGCCGCTTCCTCCTCCAACCTGACGACGAAGACATCCACACGGCGGTGGAGCGCCGGCTGCACGAACTGATCGGCCCCGTCGCCGGCAAGCTGCACACCGGGCGCAGCCGCAACGACCAGGTCGCCACCGACCTGCGCCTGTTCCTCCGCCAGGAGATCGGCGATCTGGATGCCCGGCTGGTGGCCATACAGCGAACCCTGGTGGCTGCATCCGAGCGTTATCTCGACCTCATCCTGCCTGGCTACACCCATCTGCAACCGGCCCAGCCCATCCGCTTCAGCCACTGGTTGCTGAGCTATTTCTGGATGTTGCAGCGCGACCGCGAGCGGCTGCACGACCTCTCGCGGCGGGTCGAGGTCCTGCCGCTCGGTTCGGGCGCGCTGGCCGGGACGCCGCTGGCCATCGACCGCCAGGCCTTGGCCGCGCGCTTGGGTTTCAGCCAGGTCAGCCCTAACAGCCTGGATGCCGTCAGCGACCGCGATTTCGTGGCCGAGTTCCTGTTCTGGGCGGCGCTGCTGGGGGTGCACCTCAGCCGCCTGAGCGAGGACCTCATCCTCTTCTCCAACCCCAGCCTGGGTTTCGTCATCCTGGCCGACGCCTTCACCACCGGCTCCAGCCTGATGCCGCAGAAGAAGAACCCCGACGCTTTCGAGCTGGCCCGCGGCAAGGCCGGCCGGCTCATCGGCCATCTGACCGGGCTGCTGACTACGCTCAAGGGGCTGCCCAGCAGCTACAACAAGGATTTGCAGGAAGACAAAGAGCCGCTGTTCGACGCCATCGACACCCTGGCCCTGGCCCTGCCCGTCCTCACCGGCGCCATGGCCACCCTGTCGCCGCAGCCCGAGCGCATGGCGGCGGCCCTGCGCGATGACATGCTGGCCACCGACCTGGCCGATTGGCTGGTGGCGCAGGGCGTCCCCTTCCGCCAAAGCCACGGCATCGTGGGTGAGGTGGTGCGGCTGGCCGAGCGCCGGGGCTGCTTGTTGCGCCAACTTGATCTGGCCGACCTGCAAGCCATCCACCCGGCCTTCAGCGCCCAAGCCCTGGCCGTGTGGGATTTCGAGCGTTCGGTCGAGCAGAGATCGGCCCCCGGCGGCACCGCCCGCACCGCCGTGCTCGCCCAGATCACCGCCGCCCGCGCCCTTTGCGGAGCTTGATCCGCGAAGGGCGCGAAGATCGCGAAGGGCGCAAACAAAAACGCCGCCTTTCATCCTCACCCCCCACGCCCTACGCATCACGCATCACGGAACACGGAACACTCTTCACGTTTCACTCTTCACGTTTCACCCCTCATCCCCATGTACCACGCTCATTTCCGCTGCTTCCGCGGCTGCCCCGGCCGCTACTCGCTCTACGAAGTCATCTACACCTGCCCCACCTGCGGCGGGCTGCTCGAGGTCGTCCACGAGACCCCGGCCCTGCGCGACCGCTCCGGCTCCGGCTGGATGCACCTGTTCGAAGGTCGTTCGGGCACCACCGCCTGGCCGTTTGGCTCCGGCGTCTGGCGCTACAAGGAGTGGGTCATCCCCGATCTGGAGGACGATAACATCGTCAGCACCTTCGAGGGCAACACCAACCTGTTCTGGGCGGCGCGGCTGGGCGAGCAGATCGGCCTGCCCGATCTCTGGGTCAAGCAGTCGGGCAATAGCCACACGGGTTCGTTCAAAGATTTGGGCATGACGGTGTTGGTCAGCGTGGTCAAGCAGATGATCGCCCAGGGCCGGCCGATCAAGGCCGTGGCCTGCGCCTCCACCGGCGACACCTCGGCGGCATTGGCGGCCTACGGCGCCGCCGCCGGCATCCCCACCATCGTCTTCCTGCCCCAGGGCAAAGTCAGCCGCGCCCAACTCATCCAACCCATCGCCAACGGCGCCACCGTCCTCGCCCTCGACACCGATTTCGACGGCTGTATGAAGATCGTCAAAGAGGTGACGAAGGACAACAGCATCTATCTGGCCAATTCGATGAACTCGTTGCGCATCGAGGGTCAGAAAACGGTGGGGTTCGAGGTGGTGCAGCAGTTCGATTGGCAGACGCCCGATTGGTTCGTGATCCCGGTTGGCAATCTGGGCAACATCAGCGCCCTGGGCAAGGGCTTGCTGCAAATGAAGGATCTGGGGCTGATCGACAAGCTACCGCGGCTGGCTGCAGCCCAGGCGGCCAACGCCAACCCGTTCTACGAGTCGTACAAGCGCGGGTTCAGCGAGAAGGTAAGCCTCAAGGCCCAGACCACCCTGGCCTCGGCCATCCAGATCGGCGACCCGGTCAGCTACGAGAAAGCCGCCGCCACCTTGCAGCATTTCGATGGCGTGGTCGAACAGGCCAGCGAGCACGACCTGGCCGAGGCCGCCGCCCGCGCCGACCGCACCGGCCTCTATACCTGCCCCCACACCGGCGTCGCCCTGGCCGCCCTGATCAAACTCGTCCGCCAGGGGATCATCCGGCCGCACGAGAAGGTCGTCGTCATCTCCACCGCCCACGGCCTCAAATTCACCCAGTTCAAGGTGGGCTATCACGACGACAAGCTAGAGGGCGTGGAAGCGCACCTGGCCAACGCGCCTATCTATCTGCCGGCGGATGTGGATGTGGTCAAGCGGACGTTGGAGCGGAAGTTGGCGCGAGCCTGAGATCAGGCCTTTGCCAAACTGAAGGCGCCATCTCGCCGCAGTTCGGTGAGCCGGATGACGAGGCGGAGCGCCTCATTCACGGCGGCTTCGTCTGGGAAGGCGCTGGCGACATCAGGCTCAAGCAGCACCAGGTTCGTGCCTTCACGATACCGCGCCGCGTATTTGCCCCGAACACCGTCTTTGAGCAGTGTGTGCAGATCGTATTCTGGACGTAGTTCATCGTCCATTTCACCGCTATAATTCTTCTTCATAAGCATTTCTTTCAGAGTGAGTCAATTCGCGCGCGCTAATAATGCGGATCCGATTTCTGCGTTCTACAAACGAGACCATCACTAAGCGATTCTTGTGCGTTTGTCCTACGATAATGAAACGATCTTCATTGAGTGAGTGGTCGGGATCAGGCGCAGTGACACTGAGCGGATCACTAAAAACCGTAGCTGCTTCTACAAATGCAATCTTGTGCTTCTGCAGATTCCTGGCGGCTTTTTGAGGGTTCCATTCGAATTCCATCTGTGACACTCTCCGTTACTCAGTCGCCCGATGCTTCTTCGAAGTGCTCGGCGCTGCGCATCTGACAACATTGTGCCACAACTGGCAGCATTTGCAAATGGCCCGCGCCGACGCCAACCGGCCCACCCACCACCATGCCCTCCCCCCACCCCTACACCACCCCCACCGGCCTGCAAATCAGCTTCCGGCGGCTGCGGCCCGAAGACGCGCCTTACATCGTCGATCTGTTCCAGCATCTCAGCCCCCAGAGCCGCTACCAGCGTTTCCAGATTCCGCTGGAACACGCCGACCCGGCCTGGGTGGAACAGATGGCCCGCGATATCGTGCGTGTGGAGGAACCGGGCGAGGGCTGGCTGGCTTTCGCCGACTTGCCCGATGAGCCGAACGCTTGCATTGGCGGCGGGCGCTTCATCGCCACCGGCGCAGGGGTGGCTGAGGCCTCGGTGACGGTGCGCGATGACTTCCAGAGCCAGGGGCTTGGCTCCGAGATCCTGCGGCTGCTGTTCGACGAAGCCCGTCAGGCCGGCATCCACACCATCACGGCCTATGTACAGGCTTCCAACCGGGCGGTCTTTGCCATGCTGGCGCACTTCGACCTCCCCTTCCGCACCAGCACTCAGCTGGGCGAGACGATGATCGAGGTGGATCTGACCGGCAGCCGCAGGCCACAAGCGCCGAGTGAGTCCACCTTGCCGCCGGGTTGAAGCTGTGCTATGCTGCCTCCTATGACGCAATGCGTCATAGGAGGCAGCATGGAACACTCCCTGACTTTTTTGACTCGCCGTAAGCGCCGTATCTGGTTGCGCCCGATGCGGCCAGACGATGTGAGCCATTTGATCGATATCTTTGCCCATCTCAGCCCCCAAAGCCGCTATTTTCGCTTTCACGAGCCGTTGGAAGCGCCCGACCCGGAGCAGGTGGAAGAGAAGGCGCGTGAGATAGCTGCGCTCGACCCCGACAAAGGTCGCGGCTGGCTGGCTTTTGCCAATGTGCGCGGGCGGAGGACGCCGGTGGGCGGGATCCGCTGGGTGCGGGTGGATGAGACCACCGCCGAGATCGCCCTGACGGTGCGGGATGACTTCCAGGGACAGGGCATCGGCCTCGAGCTATTGCGGATTGCCGTGCTGGATGCCGCCGCCGCCGGTGTGCGCAGGGTGGTGGCGGTCATCCAGGGCGCCAACCAGGCGGTGGTGCAATTGCTCCGGCACGCGCCTGCGCCGATCCAGAAGACGATTTCGGCGGGGGAAATCTATGTGGAGGCCGATCTGCGGGAGGTTGCCGCAGCGATGCGCGAACAAGCGCCGGCGGCGTCGGTGTAATCAGGCCAGGCGCAGACGCCGGAAAAGCCACGGCCCCAGGCCGATGACGAAGAAGCCCACCAGGGTGTAGCGCAGCAGCCGGACGGCCTGATCGAGCCGGAAGTTGCCTTCGACAAGAGGCGATAGCGCCAGGTCGAGACCGTAGAAAAGGGCGAGGAGACGGTTCACGCTCCGGGATCGGTCAGTAATGCCATCAGCACCCGCGCCGCATCGACCATGTCCTGGATGGCGATGTGCTCGTCGGGGGTGTGCACCTGGGCCATGCCGGTGGAGAGGACGACGCAGGGGATGCCGGCGTTGGTGTAGATGTTGCCGTCGGTGCCTCCGCCCGCCATTCTGGGCCGCACGACCAGGCCGAGTCGCTCGATGGCGCGCACAGCGGCGGCATAGGGGCGCTGGTCGGGGGTGAGGCGGTAGGTGTGGTAGAGCGGGATGACCTCGACGCTGATCGTCGCCCCGCGTTCGCTGGCGGCGCTTTGCAGGGCGCTGACCATGGCCTCGGTCTGGGCGGCCAGCCTGGTCGTGTCGCGGCTGCGGGCCTCGCCGTAGAGGGTCACGCGGTCGGGGACGATGTTGGTGGCCTCGCCGCCGTGGATGACGCCGATGTTGGCCGTGGTTTCGTCGTCGATGCGGCCCAAGGGCATGGCGGCGATGGCAGCGGCCGCCGCGACGATGGCATTGACGCCGTTCTCTGGCTCGGAGCCGGCGTGCGCTTTTTTGCCGTGGACGGTGGCCTCGATGCGATTTTGCGAGGGGGCCGAGTAGACGAGCGTGCCAATGGGGCCGCCAGCGTCGAGGACGACGCCCCAGGCGGCCTGGAGCCGGCCGGCATCCAACTGCCGCGCCCCCCACAACCCCAGCTCCTCGCTGACGGTGATCACGATTTCCAACGGCGGGTGGGGCCAGTCGGGGTGCTCGGCCAGCAGGGTCAGGGTCTCCAGGATGATGGCCACGCCCGATTTATCGTCGCCGCCGAGGATGGTGGGGCCTTCCGAGTAGATGACGCCGTCGCGGATGACCGGGATGATGCCGGTGTCGCTGCCGACGGTGTCCATGTGGCAGCTGAGGAGGATGGTTTCCTCGCCCTGGCCGGGCAAGCGGGCGATGAGGTTGCCGACGCCATCCTGTTCGACGGCGCAGCCCAGGTCTTGCAGTCGCCCCAGCAGGTGCTGGCTGATGGCGGCCTCGTGGCCGGAGGGGCTATCGATGCGAACCAGATCGAGGAAGAGATTGAGCAGGCGGTCGCGGTGGATGGAGTCGTGTGGGAGCATGGGAGGGAGGGGGGAGGGGGAGACGCAGGGAGGGGGAGACGCAGGGAGGGGGAGACGCAGGGACGCAGGGAGGGGGAGACGCAGGGACGGGGGGAGGGGACGCGGGGACGGGGGGAGAGGACGGGGGTCAGGGGGAGGGGGCGGGGGAGGGGCGGCGGAGGGCGAGGAGGCTGATGGCGCTGACGACGGCGCAGGAGATGGCCAACCAACGCATCATTTCGGGGATGCCGAGCAGGTCGGCCATCCATGCCGCCGCCAGCAGGGGGATCATGCCGATGAGGTTGGTGAGCATGAATTGGACGGTGAAGACGCGCCCGCGCAGGTTGGCGGGCGTCTGCCGCTGGATGGCGGTTTGGGCGATGGTGAGGACGCCATAGATGGCAAAGCCCGCCACCAGGGCTGTAGCCGAGACCATGACCGTGAGCGGCACCAGGCGTTCGGGGTAGACATCGAAGATGGGGATGCGAAGGGTGCTGTAGTCGCGGCTGAGGAAGCCCATGAAGGCGAAGCTGGAGCCGGTGAATAACAACATGGTCAGTTGCAGCCACTGTTGCGATAGCCGGCTGCCCCATCGTCCCAGGAAGATCATGGCGATGAACATGCCCAGGCCGGCGGGCGCAAAGACGAAGACGGCGTCTTCAGGCGCCAGGCCGAGGACGCGGGCGCTGAAGCCGGGCGCGATCATGGCCAGGATCATCACCAGCGTGGCTACGAGCGTGAGTTGAAGCATGGCCAGGCCCACCGTCCCTTCGCGGGCGACGAATCGCCAGCCTTCGTGGAGTTCCGCCTGCACCTCGCGGCGAGAAGCAAGCATGGTGACGCCTTTGACGCGACGACCGGGGTCGCGCGGCAGCAACAGGTCGAGGAAGAAGGCGAACAGGTAGCACAGCCCCATGAGCACGAAGGCGCCGCTCACCCCCACCGCTTTGACGGCCAACGGCGCCAGGAAGATGAGTCCGACGATCTGCGAGGCGGCGATGGTGATGTTGAAGATCGAGTTGGCGGTCATCAACCGCTCCTCACCCACCACCAGCGGGATTTTCGCCATCACGGCCGGGTTGTTGAAGACGCCGATGGCCGAAGCGATGAAGGTGATGAGATAGACGGCGATCAAGAGGGCGTCGCCGTGCAACCATTGGAGGACGAGCAGGTAGGCGAAGGCCAGCAGGGCGCGGGTGATGTTGGAGAGTGAGATGATCCACTTCTTGGGCACACGGTCGATGACGGCGGCCGAAAAGAACGAGAGCAGCACCGGCGGCAGGCTGAAAGCGACGATCATCAGGCCGATGTGGGCGCTTTTTCCGGTCAGGCGCTCGATGAGGACGAGCTGGACGAAGTGGATGCCGTTCTGAGCGGTGAGGGCCAGCAGTTGCGACAGCCAGATCAGCCGGAAGGCCGGGAGCCGGAGGATGGGGCGGAAGCCGTCGGTGCGAGGGGGTGGTGGCATGGGGGTGTGGGGCGTGTTCCGTGTTGCGTGTTCCGTGTTCCGTATTGCGTATTGCGTATTGCGTGTTATGTATCGAGTTGGAGGCTGTTTAGGCGCGATGTCAGGGCTTTCCGTTTCTCATTTGATGCAAGAGAACTCCTCGATAGTGTGTCATGCTGAGCGGGTCAATCGGCCAACTTACATGGTGAAGACCATACCAGCGAAGCATCCATTCGCTACGCTCAGGACAGGTTCTCGCGCGTCTTAGGTCAGCACTAACGGAAAGGCATCATACAATTCATGAGATTTGGATGGCCCACGCGAGATGCTTCGCTGGAATTCCTCTGCAACAACCTTGTGTGATCGACCCGCTCAGCATGACATAATTAGCACTCTGACGCTTTACGACTCAGTGGATATGAGAACCGGAAAGCCCTGGGCGCGATGTATCGTCAATAAGGCATGTTTCGATCTTTGCAACAGGTTGCAGTTCTTATCCGTGTTTCTTCCTACTTGTGTCATTAGAAAACTATCAACTAACAGCGATGCCTGTGGGCGCAAAATGAAATAAGACTAAGTGTTATCGATTTGTGTCGCGAGGTCGGGGGCAGGTTCGGGGGCGTGGTGGACGAAGGTTTTGACGGCTTTGCGGAATTCGTCGCGCGGGAGCAGCAGCCGGCGTTTGCAGGTCTGGCAGACGAGGCCGATGTCGGCCCCGGTGCGCACCACCGCCCATTCGTAGCCGCCGCAGGGGTGGGGTTTGCGCAGGCGGACGATGTCGCCGATGTGGATGGGGAGGTAGGTCATGGCGGCGGGGGGTGGTTATTGGGTAGTGGTTATTGCTTAGTGGCGGGGAGGGCCGTCATTCGGCGCTATCCAGGCGCCGCCGCGCCTGGCGGATGAAGTGCTTTTCAGAGTCGTAGGTCAGCAGGGCTTCGGCGGCGGGCAGGTCGGCGGCCCACAGCGGCTGAAACAGGGCTTCGGCGGCGTCGGGGCTGGTGGGGCGCGGCGGCTGGCGCCGGGGGTCGCGCAAACGCATGAGAAAGTAGCGTTCGTGGCGCTGTGTGATCCCGCCCGGTCGCGGGAACTCGATCGTGTTCTGACCCAGATCGGCCACGATCTCCAGCTGGCAGAAGCCGCTCTCCTCGCAGACCTCGCGCAGCGCCGCCTGTTCGGGCGTCTCGCCGGCCTCGATGTGGCCTTTGGGCAGGCGGATCTCGTGGCGAGAGCCTTCCTCGTCGGGCAGGTAGCGTTCGAGCAACAGGACGCGGCCGCTTTCGTCGAGGACGACGCCGCCGGCGGCGCGATAGGTGTTGAAGGGAGGCTGTGGCACGGGTTTCAATGGGGATGAGCGATGATCGCAGGGCGGCATCCGACCGGCGCGCCCGCAATAGTATGCCAGGCGATGGCCCAGGCCAAAATGGCGGGGTGGGATCGTGCATCATCGCTCGTATGCGCCTCTGACCGCGCGCGATAGGGCCGCACGCTTGCAACTTAGTTGGGACACGGATCAAGGCCGATTCACACGGATTCTCAACACAAAATCATTGCTCCAATCCGTGTCCAGACGACCTTTCCCACAGCCCGCTCGCCTCTTTCGCCTTCCGCCCCCGTTCTTCGTCGTTTGTCTTTCGTCCTTCGTCAAATCAGAAACGGAACCTATGTTTTCAACGTGACGTGGGTTTAGAATGCCCTCCATGCGCGCACGACCACAGAGCCGGGGCTTGATCAGCATCCTGGTCGCGGTGCTGATCTGGGCGACCATCCCCTTCGTGATCGACGCCGCCCTGGCCAGCCTCAGCCCCTCGGCCGTGGTCAGCGCCCGCATGTTGCTGGCCGGGGCGGTGATGACAGTTGTCGTCGGCCCGCGCCGCCTGGGGCGGGCTATCCGCCACAACCTGCGCTTCTTCCTCATCCTCTCGCTGTTCGGCTTCGCCCTGCCCAGCCTGATGTATGCCACCGCCCTGCAGACGGTGCCCATCCCGGTGCTGACCTTCGTCGCCAACAGCTACCCCGCCCTGGCCATCGGTCTGGCCGCCATCTTCCTGCACGAGCGGCCCACGCGGCTGCAACTGCTGGGGATGTGCAGCGCCCTGGTCGGGCTGTTCCTGATGTCCGGGATCGGCCCCGGCCAGAGCCTCACGCCGGGCATCGTGCTCGTGCTGCTGACATCGGTCGGCTGGGCCAGCGCCGGCGTGGTGAGCAAGAAGCTGACGGCCCAAGTGGACGCCACCACCATCGTCGCCGGCCGCCATCTGCTTTCGGGGCTGTTCATCCTGCCCTTGCTGCTGGTGCAAGGCCTGCCGGTGGGCGCAGCCGGCCCAACCACCTGGCTGATCCTGGCCGTGTTGGTGGCGATGTCCTTGCTCAGCTTCGAGTTCTACGTCCTGGGCCTGGCCCGCACCAGTGTCACCACGGCCTCGCTGCTGGAGGCACTGACGCCGGTGATCACCTTGCTGATCAGCGTCGTCTTCTTTGGCCAGGGCTTGACCGGGGTGCAGACGGCGGCGGCGGGGCTGGTGTTGTTGGGGACGGTGTTGGCGAGTTTGGAGGCAAAGAAGTAGGGGCGTGGTTGCCACGCCCCTCCCTATCGATAGGTTCGCAATGACATGCGCGTGAAGTGGAACAGGTCGGGAGCCAGACGATGGCGTTTGCGGATCGGGTCCTGGGACACTGGCACCAGCGTGATCGATTCGAGACCCTTGTCCGAGGCGGCCAGCACCCGTTGCAGCGCCTCGGTGATGGTAACGAGTTTGGTCTGTGGGGTCAGGGGATGGGCGGGGCGGCGGTCGAAGCCCCGGCGAGGGCCGGTGGGGATGTCGCAGTGTCCCAGGTCGCCGAAACATTTGCCGTGGCCGAAGATGACGAAGCGGCCGGCGTAACCGCTCTGGGCTGTGCGGGCCATTTTCTCGGTTGCGGCGGGGTTGTTGAGGAAGACGCGCACCTCGTAGGAAAGGTCGCTGTGGTCGACGCCGTCGAAGACCAGGTCGGCGCGGGTGAACTGGCTGTCTTCACCCCGCGGCCAGTACTTCATGCCCAGGACGAGGGCGCCCGGTGCTGGCTGGTGTCCGGCCTGAACGACTTGGTCTTGGTGGGCGGCGTCGTGGCGTTCGTGATGTTCGTGGTGCTCGTGATGGCTGTGGCTGGCGTTCATGGTTCAGGCCTCCCAAACGGTCATTTCCACCGCATAGTCGTAGCCGAGGGCGTTGACGTTCAGGGTGTCGGCCACGGTCATGGCGAAGGGGGTGAGGACGGTATCGAGCAGGTCGGCGCCGGGGTCCACGCCGGGGTGCGCCATCTGCCACAGACGCCAGAGCCGGTCGACCATGGTGTGATGGGCCCAGAAGATGGGGTCATAACCGGCCGCCGGCACCGCCGACATACTGCCTCCCACCCAGACGTGAACGGCGTTGTGGACGTTCTCCATCCGCATGGAGAAATCCTCGAAGGTCGGCGCCGCCAGCACCGATTCCACCGTCGCCCGTCGTGGCAGTTCGTCGGGCGCGTCCGGGTCGCGGCGGGTGCGTGGGGGCGTGCTGCTGGTCAGCACCCCCGGTATCTGCCGGCGAACGTTACGCACCAGCGCCGGCGTCCAGCCAATGGCAGCGTCGAAGAGCGGGTTGGCTTCACCATCGGCCATCGCCGCGCTGAAGGCCGGGGGCAGGCCCTCGCGATGCGAGACCTCCGAGCTCCAGTCCCACCAGGGCAGGGCCACGCCCGGCTCCAGGTCTTGCAGGGCCAATTCCATGAAGTAGAGGTAGGCCCGATGCCAGGGCAGGAAGAGCAGGTTGCCGTGCTGGCAGTCGATCGGCAGGGGCAGCCCGTGCAGGCTGGCGAAGTATTCGTAGCCGCGCTCGTCGTTGATCGCCATTGCCTGGCGGAAGGCGCGGCGCAGGGCGCTGAGGTCGGCGGCGGTGAGGCCGCGGATGTTTTGTCGTATCGCCATGAATAGCCATCCTCCTGGCGAAGGGGGCTTGGGTGGTGTGGGGCGCGCGGATGAACGCGGATGGGCGCAGATGGAGACTCGTGGTGGGCCGATCATAGGGCAGGAGGTGAGGGGCGTCAAGAGGAGGCGCGAGAGGGCAAGGGCGGAGGGGACGCGGTCCTGGCGCGCATCCGCGCCAATTCGGCGCGGTCGGAGGCCAAATCGGGTTGGCCGGTGGCTTCATCGAGCGCCACGACCACCACGGTTCCAGGTGCGACGCATCTCCGAGATGCGTCGCACCTGCGCCTGCAACCCGCCTGTGCTATACTCCGATCATCCTGAATGGCCCCTGAGCCATCTTTACGGACATCCACCATGGTCACAGCCGTCAGAACTGCCCCCGCCCCGCCCCTCAGCCTGCCCCCGCGCCTGGCTTTTGTCCTCACCCAACTCGCGCCTACGCCCGACCCCGAACTGGCCCTGCGCAAGGTGCTGACCGAGTACATCGATCTGAAAATCGCCGCCCACCAGTCCGAGATCGACCGCTTCGAGGCCAAATGGGGCATGGACTTCGCGCGCTTTGCTCAGGCCAGGGCTGATGACACCCTCGGTGTCGATCCTTACTCCTTTCCCGTCGAGAGCGATTTCTGGGACTGGGAGGCAGCCACGACCTTGCTCGACCACTTCAGCGCCTTGCGAAATCAGTGGATATAGCTGCCTTTCTGGCCGAATTCGAACAGGCGACCGCGGAAGCTGGCTATTTTGAACGCGTCCTCCTTGACGTGATCGAAGATGTTGCCAGGGGTCGCGGTTTCCTACGGGCTGGCATGTTTTTGAGCTTCTATTTCAATGGGCGTACCCAGACGCTTGCATTTGCACTGATAGAAGGCAATGAGCGGCTTTGGGGCATCGACCGTGACAACTTCGTTGGTTGGCATCGCCACCCACTTGGTGCAACAGAACGTCATGATCCCATTTCTCCCATGTCGGTGAGCGAGATCGTTCAGGAACTGACCGAGGTAGTGAACACCTTTCTCTGATGGACAGAGCATCTTGGATCGAAAGACATATTTGTGGCGCCGCCTCTCTTGACAAAGCTGAACTGGCAGGCCTTGACCGCCTATGAACCGCTCCGACCTCACCTCCTACCTCGACTCCTTCCTCAACCTGGCCGCTATCCCCGATTACGGACCCCAGGGCTTGCAAGTCGAGGGCCGGGAGGAATTGCATACCTTGGCCGTAGGTGTGGACGCCGCCCATCCCGCATCCCGACGACGCATCGTACCCGCCCCTGAAACCCGCCTGTGTTATACTCCGATCAGATCGATCTTCAAGGAAGTTGATAGTACATGGCGAAGCCCGCTCCCCGACTTGACTCCCACACCCTGCCGGAGATCCTTGTTCAGGACATCAAGGCAGTTGCGCTTCGCGTCTCGCCCGGCGCCGAAATCGTGCTCTTTGGTAGTCGTGCAAGAGGCGATGCGCGACCTGAGTCCGACTATGATCTCCTTTTCCTGGCCCAACAACCGCTCACGCCGATGCAGCAAGAAACGCTCAACGATGCGCTCTACGAGATCGAACTCCGACACGGCATCGTGATATCGTCTATCATAATCGATCGATCCAGATGGGAGACACCACGCCACCGCGTAACGCCCCTCCATCAGCACATCGACCGCGAAGGCATCGTTTTGTGAACCGCTCCGACCTCGTTTCCTACCTCGACGCCCTCCTCAACCTGGCCGCCATCCCCGACTACGGACCCCAGGGCTTGCAAGTCGAGGGCCGAGAGGAAGTACACACCCTGGCCGTGGGTGTGGACGCCGCCCATCCCACCATCGATGGCGCCCTGGCTGCCGGCGCCGACCTGCTGCTCGTCCACCACGGCATCTTCTGGGGCGAGGCCAGGCGCATCGCTGGCGCCTTCGGCCACAAAGTGCGCAAGCTGATCCGGGCCGATCTCAACCTCTATGCCGCCCACCTGGCCCTCGACCTGCACCCCACCCTGGGCAACAACGCCGAACTCTGCCGGCTGCTGGGGCTGCACCCCACCGGCTCCTACTTCGCCTACAAGGGCGTGGACGTGGGCCTCATCGCCGAGCCGGTGGCCGCGACCACCTTCGCCGAACTGGCCGCCGCCTTCGCCGGGGCGCTGCAACCGCCGTTGCTGGTCGATGCCTCTGGCCCAGAGCGCGTGCGGCGGGTGGCTGTCTGTTCGGGCGACGCCAGCCGCAGCCTGGAGGAGGCGGGGCGGCTGGGCTGCGACCTGCTGATCACGGGTGAGCGCGACTACACCATGGCCCACGTCGCCGCTGAATTGGGCATGAATGTGATCTACGGCGGCCACTACGCCACCGAGACCTTGGGGGTGCAGGCCCTGGCCCGGCATCTGCACGAGCAGTTCGGGCTGGCTTGGGTGTTCGTGGACGTGCCGATTGCGCAGTAGGGCGGACTTGCACTATAGAAGTCAGTGCCTTATTATACGTGTATTACACGTATCCAAGAGGTGATCTATGCAAAAGAAACTCACCCTTACCATTGACGAAGGGGTGTACGACGGCCTGCATCGCAGAATCGGGCGTGGCTCCATCAGTCAATTCATCGAGGCCCTCGTGCGTCCCTATGTTATCGATGCCGATTTGGACGCTGCTTATCGCGAAATGGCAGCCGATCAAGCGCGCGAAGCCGAAGCTGAAGAATGGATCGAAGCTCTGATAGGAGATGTCTGGAATGAAACGAGGTGAGATTTGGTGGGTAGATTTCGATCCTTCCGTGGGCGGTGAGATTCGCAAACAGCGGCCAGCCGTGATTGTTAGCAACGACGCAGCCAACAAGCACCTGAATCGAGTTCAAGTCGTACCGTTGACCACCAAGGTTGAACGCGTTTTTCCAAGCGAAGCGTTGATTCTCGTGCAAGGCAAGGCTCACAAGGCTTTGGCCGATCAACTCACGACGGTGAGCAAACTCCGATTGAGCGATCGGTTGGGGCAGATTTCGGTGGCGGACATGAACAAGTTGGAGCGAGCGATCAAGACGCAGTTGGACTTGTAGCGGCTCTTGTCCCGTTTTGTCTTTCCAGACTCTCTGATCGACCCACATGAAATTCGACGCCGCCCTCGTCGCTGACGACACCCAGCAAATCCTGGCCGCTGCCGCTGCCGCCGAGGGCCTGGGCTTCGATTGCCTGTGGGCGTCCGAGACCAACCATGACCCCTTTCTCCAGCTTGCCCTGGCCGCCGAATACACCACCACCCTGCATGTGGGCACCGCCATCGCCGTCGCCTTCGCCCGCAGCCCCATGCACACCGCCTATGTGGCCTGGGACCTGGCCCGCTACAGCCAGGGTCGCTTCATCCTCGGCCTGGGCACGCAGATCCAGGCCCACATCGAGCGCCGCTTTGCCATGCCCTGGGGCCAGCCCGCCGCCCGGCTGCGCGACTACATCCTGGCCCTGCGCCACATCTGGGCGGCCTGGCAGGACGGTGGCCGCCTGAACTACCGCGGCGAGTTCTACAAACTGACCTTGATGGCGCCCTTCTTCGACCCCGGCCCCATCGCCCACCCGGCCATCCCCATCTACATCGCCGGCGTCAACCGCCTGTTGTGCGAACTGGCCGGCGAACTGTGCGACGGTTTTCACGTCCATCCCTTCCACACCCCCCGCTACCTGACCGAGAACATCCGGCCCTGGCTGGCGGCGGGCGCCGGCAAGACCGGCCGGAGCCTGGAACAGGTGGAAATAAGCGCCACCGTCTTTGCCGTGGTGGGCGATAGCGAGGAAGAACGGACCGCCACCCGCGCCGCCATCCGCCAGCAGATCAGCTTCTACGCCTCCACCCCCTCCTACCGGCCGGTGCTGGACCTGCACGGCTGGGGCGACCTGAGCGAGCAGTTGGGCCGGCTGGCCGTGCGCCAGCGCTGGGACGAGATGCCGGCCTTGATCAGCGACGAGATGGTCGAGGTCTTTGCCGTGCAAGGGACCTGGGCCGAGATCGGCCCCGCCATCCGGCGGCGCTATGGCGGGCTGATCGACCGCGTCACCCTCTACCTCCCCTTCCGTCCGGGCGAGCGCGACGGCAGTTGGCGGCGGGCGCGGGCCGGTTTGCGCGGACCGACCGGCGACTAATCGGCGCCGTTGGCCTGGGGTTGGTCGCTGAAGCCCGCGACCAGAGAAGGCGGCAACACGCCCGGGTTCAGCTTCCAGACCGTGAATCGCACCGCCGTCCGTTCGGCCCCCTCGATATCGACTTCGGTGAAGACCGGCGCGCAGGCGATGGCGATGCCGTCTCCCTGTAAATAGCCCCTGGCGATGGCGATGGCTTTGATCGCCTGGTTGACGGCGCTGGCGCCGATGGCCTGCACCTCGGCCAGCCCTCGCTCGCGGATCACTCCGGCGATGGCGCCTGCCACGGCCGTCGAGCGAGACCGCGCCGAGACTCTGATGATTTCCATGACAATTTCTCCCTGCCGCCAGGGCATCGCTGCCGCTGTCTGGAATGTAAGCGACCGGGCGGTGTCTGGCAGCCGCATTCTATCGTGCCTGGCCGCGTCATGCAATTCGGCTTACAGGCGTCAAGGTCTTTTCGGCGGCGATGAATTGGCTGCGCTCTGGCGGCCATGCTATAGTGAGCCAGAGACCCTCTGCTCGTTCCGCCTTCTGCCCACGAAGTTCAGCCTGTGCCACCGCCACCATCGCCGCTCTCGATCGTCAATGTCGGCTATCGCTCGACCAACTACTGGGTCGTCAGCGCCGGGAGATCGCGGCTGCTGGTGGATATCGGCTGGCCGGGCACGTTTGGCGCCATGAAGACCAACCTCCGTCGCATGGACATCCCCCTCGACCAGATCCGCTTTGCCCTGGCGACCCACTATCACATCGACCATGCTGGCCTGGCCGAGGAATTCAAACGGGCAGGCGTCCCCCTGCTGGTGCTCGATGTCCAGGTCGACGCCATCCCGCTCATGAAGACCTGGACGAAGCCCTGGGATCACTACCTCGAAATCACGGCCGCAGGCAACACCGTCATCTCGTTTGCCTCTAGCCGCGCCCTCCTGGCCGGGATCGGCATCCCCGGCGAGATCGTACACACGCCCGGCCACAGCGACCACTGCGTCACCCTCCTCCTGGATGATGGATCGGCCTTCACCGGCGATCTCCCGCCCGAGGACTACAGCTTCGATAACCCCACGGCCTTGGCCAGCTGGGAGATGTTGCGCCGCCGCGGGGCCGATACGGTCTACCCTGCGCACGGGCCGGTGCGGCCGCTCGGTGCACCGTCCCTTCCAGCCTGATCTCTGCCGTCGTCTCTGTTCACCGCCCGGCCATCACCATGCCCACCCCTGCCCAGACTGAACCCATCCGCGTCTACCTGGAGCGCAAAGGGCGCGGCGGCAAGTCCGTCTCGGTGATCAAAGGCATCCAGAGCCATCCCGACGGCAAAAAGAGCCTCCTCAAACACCTGCAAGCCCGGTTGGGCACAGGCGGCGCCGTCAAAGAAGGCGACATCGAGATCCAGGGCGACCACCGCGACCGCATCATCGACCTCCTGGCCGAGCTGGGCCTGAAGGCGAAGAAGGCGGGAGGCTAGAAAACCATGACCCTCCTCAACCCCGACATCCCCGCGCCCGAACTGACCCGCGCCCTCAATGACGCCGCCGCCGCCATGAAAGCCTACGGCCAGACGGTGCTCACGCCCGAACTGCTGCTGCTGGCCTTCGCCCGCGGCGAGAAATACAACGCCAGCCTGCTGTTGCAGCACCTCAGCCGCGAGCGAGGCTTCAAGCTCGACGAATTCACCAAGACGGTCGAGCAGATGGCCAAGTTGCGCCAGGGGCGCGATGGCAAACTGGGCTTCGTCAGCGACGACGGCGCCACGGTGGCGCTTTCGGACGAGCTGCTCATCGTCCTCGATGAAGGCCGGGGCATTGCCCGCGCCCTGGACGAGGTGCAGGTGGGGACGCATCATGCCCTGGGGGCCATGTCCGAGCGCGGGGTCAGCACCTCCGCCTTCCTCCAACGGCACGGCATCACCCCTGCCGCCATGACCGACCAGCTGATGGCGGCGGCGGCGATCAAGAAACAGACGGCCAACGATCTGGTGGGCCAGGCCCAGGCCGGCGAACTCAAGCCTGTCTACTATCGCCAGGCCCTGTTGCGCGACCTCAGCACCCTGCTGGCCCTGGCCGGGCGCCGGCATGTGCTGCTGATTGGGCCGCCCGGCGTGGGCAAACGCTCGTTGGTGCAATCATTGGCCCTGTTGATGGCCGAGGGCAAGGGGCCGGCGGGGCTGAAATCGTTGGTCACGATCCACGAATCCTCGCTGCTGACTGACCCCGCCCAGGCGCTGGAGGCCGGTTTACGCCAGGCCGCGGGCGGCATCCTCTTCGTCCCCAACATCCAGCGTTTCTTCGGCGGCCCGCTCGACGCCGTTTTTCCCAAGGCCGAGCGCCCGCTGCAAAAAGCCTTCCTCGGCGCCGACCCGGTGCTCATCGGCTCGCTCAGCCAGGCCGATTACGACCGTTTCATCGCCAAGACCGCCGCCGTGGCCGAAAACTGCCAGCGCCTGGAGGTGCCCGAACCCGGCGTCGATGAGACCGTCGCCATCCTCGACGTCCATCGCCCGCATCTGGAGGCAGAATACGGCTTGCAGATCGACCCTGCCAGCCTGCCCGCCGTCGCCAACTTCGCCCGCCGTTACCTGACCGAGACGCCCCTCCCCGCCTCGGCCATCCAACTCCTGCACCGCTCCTGCGCCCTGGTGCGCGCCGGCGGCCAGGCCCAGAACCCCTTCCGCCCGACCATCAGCGGCGACGGCGCCCGGCTCGACGGCGAGGACGTGGCCCTGGCCCTGAGCTTGATGACCGGCGTCCCCGTTAACCGGCTGGGCGTGGACGAGCGGGCGCGCTACGCCAGCATGGTCGAGGCCATCCGCCAGCGCCTCATCGGCCAGGATGAGGCGGTTCTGGCCGTCTCGCGCGCGGTCAAGACCGCGCGCGTCGGCCTCAAGGACCCCAAGCGGCCGATCGGCTCCTTCCTCTTCCTGGGTCCCACCGGCGTCGGCAAGACCGAACTGGCCAAGGCCCTGGCCGAGTTCATGTTCGGCGATGAGAACGCCGCCTATGAGCTGGACATGAGCGAATATCAGCAAGAGCACAGCGTCGCCCGGCTGATCGGCGCACCGCCCGGCTATGTGGGCTACGAGGGCGGCGGCCAACTGACCGACTATGTGCGCTCGCATCCCTACGCCATCATCCTCTTCGACGAAGTCGAAAAAGCCCACCCGCGCGTCCTGGACGTGCTGTTACAGATGATGGAAGAGGGCCGCCTGACCGATGGCCAGGGCCGGCCTGCCTATTTCAACGAGGCCGTGATCATCCTCACCAGCAACCTCGGCTCCGAATTCCTGACCGAAGCGATCATCAGCGAGCGACAGCGGCAGATGGTGATGGAGGCCGTGCACAGCTTCTTCCGCCCGGAGTTCCTCAACCGGCTGGACGAGATCATTCTCTTCCACGCCCTTTCGCCCGATGAATTGCGGCAGATTCTTGACTTGCTACTGAAAAAAGAGGCCGCCCTGCTGACCCCGCGCGGCCTCAAGCTCGAAGTCGATACACCTGCCCGCTCCTGGCTGCTGGCCCAGAACGATCACCCCGAATGGGGCGCCCGGCCTTTGCGCCGCATCTTGCAGAAGCATCTGCGCGAGCCGTTGGCGGATTATCTGCTGGCCAACGACCCCGCCGCCGGCACGGTGGTGCGCGTGAGCGCCACCACCGCCGGCCTGGAATTCGAGATGGCGGCGCCGGGGTGATGGCGTTGACCTGGCGGCAGTGGGCCGGGCCAGCGGCTAAGCGCGGGTCAGGATGGGCAGATAGAGCCGGGGCCAATACTCAGGCTTGGAGGCGCGCGTGACCAGCGCCCACTGATAGAGTTGATCGGCCAGGCGTCGGCGCAGCATGGGGTTGGCGTCGGTGGCGCTGTGGGCGAATTCGTACAGGGCGTCGAAGATGGCGCCGTTTTCGGCCTGCACGGGGATGGGCCGGAAGACCGGGCGGCGGCTCTGTTCGGCGAACTCGATCAGGGCCTGGTAGAGGGCCAGTGTGCCGCTGAAGGTGCGGTTGCTGTCGGGGAAGGCTTCTGGGTCGCCGAATTCGGCCGAGTGCATCGTCCACCGGCAGGGCCAGAGCGGGTCGTTGGGGCCTCTGGGGACGACATGAGCGCCAAAGGGCAGGCCCAGGGCATCGACAGCGGCCAGGCAGTCGCGGTGCGACCAGCTATCTCCCAGCGAGTGCAGGTAGATGCCAAAGGCCGGCAGGCTGCCGGCGCCGATGCTGCCCGTATCGACCACGACCGTCTGGCTGGCGAAGCAGGCCGTGCTGGAATAGATGTTGGTGAGCATGTGCCAGGCCGAGGTGGCGGTGCTGCTGTAGCCAAAGGTGACGATGCCGGAGAGGTCGGGCGTCTGCCCGAAGGCCCAGGCGCGGATGGCGCCCAGTTCTTCGGGCCGGTCGTGCGGCATGTGGAAGAAGACGCCGTAAGGCCCATAGCGCGAGGTGAAGCAGTCCGGACACTCCATCGCCGTCGTAGTCAGGCCGAAGGTGACGGTGGGGGCAATGGTGGTGGGCGAGGGGCAGTGGGTGCTGGTGATCACCTGGCTGAGGGGCGGCGGGGTGGGGTAGTTGTTCGGGTCGGCGTCGAAGGTGTAGACCGGGTTGGCGCCGGGCAGCGGGCCGGAGTCGGTCGCCTGCGAATAGGCCTGGATGAGGGCGGCGTCCTCGACCGAGAAGCCGGCGGCAATGGCCAGCGCCCCCACCAGGTCGAAATGGACGCTGCTGACGGTAGGGGTGTAGGTGGGGCGGACGGCCAGAGGCGAGTGATCCAGCGGGTCGAAGTAGTTCAGGTTCTCCTCATCCCAGGCGTGGGCCGAGCGGAGGGAGGCGACGAGGCCCAGGCCGAGCAGGAGGGCGGCGGCGAGGGCGATCAGCGGCAGGTGGAGGCGGGCGCGGAGGGTGTGCATGGGCGGCGGAGGAGAGGGAGGGGCGCAGGGAGGGGGAGACGCAGGGAGGGAGGGACGCAGGGAGGGAGGGTGGGGAAGAGGGGTATTTTACCTGCGAATCAAGACGTTGGCTGTGCCCAAAAGCGCCCTCTTGGGCCACGGCTGCGAGTTTTGACGCTCGTTCCCGACCATGCTACACTCGCGTCGTTCAGTTGCAGGCGGCGTAGCTTGCCCTCCCGATGGTCGGGAGGGCATTTTTATAACATTCCCGCCCCAGCCTCCGATCTCCGATCTCCGATCTCCGCCTTCAGGAATCCCCATGCTCGTACTCAAATTCGGCGGCACCTCCGTCGGCAACACCCAGGCCTTCGCCCAGACAGCGCAAATCATTGCCCGCGCCCGCGCGCAGGACGCCAACACCGTCGGCGTCACCTCGGCCATGAGCGGCGTGACCAACACCCTCATCCATGCCGCCCGTTCGGCCGCCGCCGGTCACGAACAGCCCTATCGCGAGGCCCGCAGCGATTTGCTGCTCAAACACCAGTTGGTGGCCGGGCAATTGATCGAGGACGGGGTGGAGCGCGCGGCCTATGGCCGGCTGATCGACGAGCGGCTGCGCTCGTTCGAGCGGCTGTGCCAGTCGATCTATGTCTTGGGCGAACTCACCGCCCGCGGCCTGGATGTGGTGTCGGGCTTGGGCGAACGCATGGCCGCGCCCTTGCTGGCGGCCGTCTTGCGCGCCCACGGCGTCGACGCCGAATGGGTGGATGCAGGCGAAATGATCGTCACCGACGACAGTTTCGGCTCGGCCACGCCGCTGATGGAACCGACCAGCGCCCGCATCAACGCCCGCTTGCGGCCCTTGCTGGAGCAGGGCAAGACGCCGGTCGTCACCGGTTTCGTCGCCGCCACGACCAGCGGCATCCCCACCACCCTGGGCCGGGGCGGGTCCGATTACTCGGCCGCCATCGTCGGCGCCTGCCTGGGGGCCGGCGAAGTGCAGATCTGGACGGATGTAAACGGCGTCATGACCGCCGACCCCCGCATCGTGCCCGGCGCCGTCACCCTGCCCGAGCTGACCTACATCGAGGCCTCGGAACTGGCCTATTTCGGGGCCAAGGTGCTCCATCCCAAGACCATCCTCCCCGCCATCGAGGCCGCCATCCCCATCCGCGTGGCCAACACCTTCGACCCGGACGGCCCCTCGACCCTGGTCGTGCCCGAAACCCGCAACGGCGGCTCGGTCAAGGCCATCACCGCTATCAAACACCTGACCCTGGTCAATGTCGAGGGCCGGGGGATGATCGGCGTGCCGGGCATCGCCGCCCGCACCTTCAAGGCCGTGGCCGGGGTGGGGGCCAATGTGCTGATGATCAGCCAGTCGTCCTCCGAGCAGAACATCTGCTTCGCCGTGCCCGAGGCCGATACGCCGGCCGTGGTGTCGGCGCTGCAACAGGAGTTGTCGCAGGAACTCTCTCGCCATTTCATCGACCAGGTGCGGGCGATGCACAACATCGTCATCATCGCCGTGGTGGGTGTGGGCATGCGCGGGACGCCCGGCATTGCCGGACGACTGTTCAGCGCCCTGGGCGAGTCGCACATCAACGTCATCGCCATGTCCCAGGGGTCGAGCGAGGTGAATATCTCGCTGGTGGTGGCAGAGGCCGACGCCGACGACGCCGTGCGCAAGATCCACAGCGCCTTTTTTGCCTGAACCATGCTCACAATCCCCCTCATCCAATTCGGTCTTGGCGGCGTTGGCCGGGCCGTGGTCGAGCGCATCCTGCACGCCCGCGACGATTTCGAGTGGCGCTATGGTCTGCACCTGAGCTACGTGGCCCTGTGCGATAGCCAGGGCGCCATCATCGACGCCGACGGCATCAGCTACGGCGACTTGCGGCGGGCGTTGGCAGCCAAGAGCGAGGGCCGCAACCTGGGCGAGGTCGAGGCCGGGTATCAGCACGAGGGCCTGGCCGACATCATCGACATTGCCGGGGCGGATGGGGCCATCGTCATCGATGTCACCGCCACCACCGAAACGGTCGAGGCCCTGCTGCTGGCGCTCGAGAAGGGCTATGCCGCCGTCCTGGCCAACAAGAAGCCCCTCACCCAAAGCTACGAGACCTTCCGCCGGCTGACGCAGGCCGGTCAGCTGCGCTACGAGGCCACAGTTGGGGCCGGCGTGCCGGTGATTGCCGTCCTCAGCGAGAACCTGATCGCCTCGTTCGACACCATCCACAGCATCCAGGGCTGTTTCAGCGGCACGCTCGGCTATCTGACCACCGGTTTGCAGGCCGGCGAGGCTTTCTCCTCGCTCGTGCGCCGGGCCAAAGCCCTGGGCTACACCGAACCCGACCCCCGCGACGACCTGGGCGGGATGGATGTGGCCCGCAAGGCCTTGATCCTGGCCCGGACGCTGGGCTGGCCGCTGGAGCTTGAACAGGTGGTGGTCGAGCCGCTCTATCCGCCCGAACTGGCGGGCGGCAGCGTCGATGACTTCATGGCGGCGCTGCCATCGCTGGATGAGCCGTATCGCCGCCGGGCCGAGGCCGCCCAGTCCGAGGACCAGACGCTGCGCTATGTGGCCAATCTGGTCGATGGCGATTGCCATGTGGCCATGCAGGCGGCGCCGCTCGCCAGCGCCCTGGGCCAGCTTCAGGGCACCGACAACCTCATTGCTTTTCACACCGAGGTCTATCACACCACCCCGCTCGTGCTCCAGGGCCGGGGCGCCGGTGCGCACGGCACGGCCGCCGGCGTCCTGGCCGACATCGTCGCCCTGGCCGGGCGCAGGCGCTGAGTGATCAGAATGGTAGCGCCGTTCTACAGGCTGATCAGGATCCGAAGCCTATCTTCGACTTGCCGCATCGTCGCCGCCGAGACTTTGCCCCAGGGCGGGCCATGCAATCGTTCCTTTGCAATCGACCGCAGCCCATCGCAGAGGATGTAGCTTGGCTCTCTCAGGCCCCCTTCCGGTGGTTCCACGGGCACATGCACCGGAATGCCGCGAAAGGTGCGCGTGAGGGGCAAGACGAAAACCAGTCCAGCCGGGCCGTGATTGAACAGATTGGCCGAGACAATCAACACTGGTCGCCAGCCCATCTGCTCATGCCCCCGCGTCGGGTCCAGATCGGCCAGCCAAATCTCACCCCGTGAAGGACGAAGCACCATCAGTAAGGCTCCAATCCATCGCCGAGCGCGGCATCCCAGGCTGCACGTTCGGTCTCGACTTCCTGCCATACCGGCTCCGATTCGCGCAGCATCGCGTAGGCTGCATTCGTCGCCGCCAATAGTTGTTGGCGGCGATAAAGTTCGAGAGCGCGGTCCAGCACCCACTGCATCGATTTGCCTTCGACCGCAGCCAGGTCGCTCAATTTGTCTCGCGTCGCCGTCGAAATGCGGATCGTCGTTGTTGTCATTGAATTCCTCCCGTAGACAAATCAGTCTACAGGATTGTAGACCCTATCCTTTCCGCGAGTCAACTCCATGTCACCCATCCCTGTCGGCATCCTCGGCGCCAACAACCTCATTGCTTTTCACACCGAGGTCTATCGCACCACCCCGCTTGTGCTCCAGGGCCGGGGCGCATGGCACGGCCGCCGGCGTCCTGGCCGGGCGCAGGCGTTAGTTTGCCAGGTTCTCTGTTAGCGATACAATTGCGTCGAGGCGTTCATCGCCTGCTATGGAGGCGCTATGCAAATTCACGAACTTGTCATCGAGATGAAGTTGTTGGAACGCCGCTTGACTCTTTACGAGGAAAAGTACGGCATCCTCAGCGCCGATTTCTATGATGCACTCATGCGCGGCATCCTCGCTCGCTATGATGAGTATGACGAGACGCGCGCCGATTTCAGCCGCTGGAAAGGCATTTACGAGACCTGGTTGCGTCGTAAGCAGGCCTATACGGCGCAACTCCATACTCAGGAACTCGTCAACGCCTTGCGCTTCCAACCCGCCTACTGATGGTGAGCAAGCGCCCCCTCAAGTCGCTTGCCAGTTACAGCCGTTTTGTGGCCGAGCAATTCAATCGGTCCTCTGTGCAGCGATCAACGGTCGTTGTTTGGTCGGACAGCCCCTACACGGGAACAGCCGAAGGCGAGGCATGGTTTGTGGGCGGCGGCATTCGTCTTCGTATGCACGAGATCGAACGACTACTTGTCTGAAAGCTGGGCCAGCCACATCCCCAATCTCTACCGAGTCAACCCCATGTCACCCATCCCTGTCGGCATCCTCGGCGCCACCGGCGCTGTGGGCCAACGTTTCATCAGCCTCCTCGCCCATCACCCCTGGTTCCAGATCACCGACCTGCTTGCCTCGCCGCGTTCAGCCGGCAAACGCTATGGCGACGCCGTCAACTGGATCCTGGATGCGCCCCTGCCCGCCCCCATCGCCGAGATGACGCTCAAGCTCGGCCAGCCAGGCCAGATCGACGCCCGCATCCTCTTCTCGGCCCTCCCCACCGACGAAGCGCAGGCGATGGAGCCGATCCTGGCCGAAGCCGGGCATTTCATCTTCTCCAACGCCTCCCCCTACCGCATGACGCCGGATGTGCCGCTGGTCGTGACCGAGATCAACCCCGACCATCTGGCCCTGGTGAAGCAGCAACAGGCCGCCCGCGGCTGGCAAGGCTTCATCGTCTGCAACGCCAACTGCACGGCCACCCATCTCGTCGGCGCCCTGCACCCCCTCGACCAGGCCTTTGGGCTCGACAAGGTCTTCGTCGCCACCATGCAGGCGGCTTCGGGCGCGGGCTACCCCGGCGTCCCCTCGCTCGACCTCATCGACAACGTCATGCCGCACAGCTACGGCGAAGAAGACAAGGTGCAGACCGAGCCGCTCAAAATCATGGGCCGGCTGGTGGAGGGGGCCATCGAGCCGGCCGGGTTCAGGATCAGCGCCCATTGCCATCGTGTGCCGGTCATCGATGGCCATTACGAGGCCGTCTCGGTCGCGCTCCGGCGCCCGGCCGGGCGCGATGACCTCATCGACGCCTTCCGCTCGTACCGCAGCCTGCCGCAGGAACTGCACCTGCCCAGCGCGCCCGATCCGGCTGTCATCGTCCGTGATGAACTCAACCGGCCGCAGCCACGCCTGGATCGCATGGCCGGCGGCGGCATGGCCACGGTCGTCGGTCGCATCCGACCCTGCAACCTCTTCGACTGGCGTTTCTCGCTCCTCGGCCACAACACCATCCGCGGCGCCGCTGGCGGCTCCATCCTCAACGCCGAACTTATGGTGCATCAAGGCGCGATTCGTTAGTAAGAAGGTAGACAAGGAAACAAGTAGACAAGGAAACAAGTAGACAAGGAAACAATCAACAATCAACAATCAACAATCAACCAGCCACCTGCCACTTGCGACCTGCCCTTGCCACTTGCGACCTGCCACTTGCCACCTGCGACCTGCCACTTGCCACTCCACACCCTTTCCCAACTCACCGGCGATTTCGTCGTCTACCGCAATCTGGAACCGTATGAAGCGCGGGTTCCGGGGCTGTCGGCGGCCTGGCGCGAAATGGGTTTGCCCGGCCCCGCCATCCTTCGCAAGCGCGACCCGGCCTACCCCCATGCCGCCGCCTGGATCCTGCGCCGCTTCCATCAACTCGCCGCGCCCGGCGCCCCCCTGACCGAGCTTCTCCTCATCGGCGATACACTCGGCAGCGATGGCGGGGCTTTTCGGGCGCTGGCCGGAGCCACCGGCTGGCAGGGTTCCGCCTTCATCGGCGCCGAGGATCTGGCGCAGCCGCCCCAAAGCGAATGGCAGGGCGATCTCTACCTTGCCAACCGTTGGCAGGCGCTGGCCGGCTGGCTGCAGGTGCTCCGGGCGCGAGGGCTTGGCCTGGACGAGCGCACCCTGGTCGTCGTCGATATCGACAAGACCGCCCTCGGCGCCCGCGGCCGCAACGACCGTCCCATCGACCGCACCCGGCTGGACGGCATGCGCCAGACCGTCCTCGACGCCCTCGGCCCCGCCGCCAACTGGGACGCCTTCGCCGCCATCTACAACGAACTCAACCGGCCGGCCTACAAAGACCTGACTGCCGACAACCAGGACTATCTGGCCTACATCTGCATGATGACCGGCGCCGGCGTCATCCAGTTCGACGACCTGCTGACGGCCTACCGCGCCGGCGAGACCGCCGGTTTCGATGCCTTCATCGCCCGGATTCAGACCCAGGCAGCCGCCCTGTCGCCATCACTGGCCGCCGTCCACCAGGCCGTCTACACCGCCCACCGCGCCGGCGACCCGACGCCGTTCAAGAACTTCCGCCGCCAGGAATACCTGGCCGCCGCCCGGCTGATGGGCTGCCTGCCCGACGATGCCTCCCTGGGCGAGCGCCTGGAGCAGGAAATCTGCCTGACACAAGAAGTGTGGGATGCCTGCCGCTGGCTGGCGGGCCGCGGCGCCGTCATCACCTCGCTCTCCGACAAACCCGACGAAGCCTGCGGCCCCACCCCCGACCTGGCCGCCCGCGGCTACCTGCCCATCCATCTGACCCCCACCCACCTGGCCGGCGCCCCGCTGGCGCTTGAAACCGGACGAGATTGAAAGCACCCGCTTAGCATCCGCTCCGCGCCCGCTTTGATGCCTGCGTCAACCGCGTCTTTACTTGTTCCCTTGTCTACTTCTCCCCCCCGCCTTCTCCCCTTCACCGGCTGGCGCTATGCCCCCGGCATCGACCTGGACAGCGTCGCGGCCCCGCCCTATGACGTGATCGACGCCGATGAGCGGGCGACGCTGGCCGGGCGAGATGAGCACAACGTCGTCCATCTCACCCTGCCGCAGCCCGATCCCGCCAGCGGCCGCACCGCCTACGAAGTCGCCGCCCAGGTCGCCGCCGCCTGGCGCGCCCACGGCATCCTCCGCCCCGACCCGACCCCGGCCCTCTATCTGCTCCGCCAGCGTTTTCATCTGCCTGACGGCCGGGCCGCCGAACGCCGCGGCTTCATCGGTCGTCTGCGGCTGGCGGCATGGGGCCAGGGCATCCTTCCCCACGAACGCACCTTCCCGCAGGCCAAAGCCGACCGTCTGGCTCTGCTCAAGGCCACCGGCCTGCACGACAGCCCCATCTTCACCCTGTTCCAGGATGAGGACGGCGAGGCGGGCCGGGCGCTGGCCGCAGCACAAGAGCAGCCGCCCGCCGCCGTCTATGGCGACGATCATGGCGACATGCACGAACTCTGGCGCGGGGATGACCCCGCCCTGATCGCCCACCTGACGGCGCTGATGCAGGCGCGGACGCTGTATGTGGCCGACGGCCATCATCGCTACGAAACCGCCCTGGCCTACCAGGTCTGGCGGCGGCAGGAGGGCGGCGATGAGGGGGCCGGGCACGGGGCCGGGCACGGGGCCGGACACGGGGCCGACTACTGCCTGGCCTATTTTGCGGCCCTGGAAGACCCCGGCCTGGTCATCCTCCCCACCCATCGCCTGGTGATGCACGCAGGGCGGGTCGAGGCCGACCAGCTATGGGCGGCCCTGGCAGCCGACTTCGACCTGCTCCCCTGCGCCGATGACGCCGAACTCATCGCCGGCCTCGAACGCCATCCGGCCGGCGCCGCCGTCTTCGGGCTGGTGCTGCAGAACCTGCCGCCGCACTTACTCCGGCTGCGACCCCACCCGGCCCAAGGGCGCGTCCTCCTGGCCGATCACCCCGCGCCCGTAGCCGCCCTGCCGGTCGCCATCCTCCAGAGCCTCATCCTCGGCCCCTACTTTGGCGTCAGCGCCGACCCGCAGACACAGAAAGCGCAACTTCGGTTCGAGCCAGACGCCGCCGCCGCCATCGCACATGTCCGCGCTGGCCGCGCCGCCGCCGCCCTGCTGACCCGCCCCACCAGCCTGAGCCAACTGCGCGACCTGGCCGACGCCGGCTGTGTGGCCCCGCCCAAAGCCACCTATTTCTATCCCAAGCTGCCATCGGGTCTGGTCTTCAGCCTGACGCAATCGCCGGCGTAAAAGCCAGGGTGCAGCGGGGCGCCTGCGGCGAGGAGAGGTCGATCTCCCAGGCCCCGGCGCAGGCGATGACATTGCGATGGTCGAAGCGATCACGCAGGGGCGCCATCACGTCTGCACCCACGCCCAGGCTTTGCAGCAACACCTCGATGGGGAAACCGTGCGACACCGCCGCCAACGGCTCATCGCCGTCGGCGACGATGCCCGCGAAGAAACGCTGCATCCGGGCGTGGATCGCCTCGAAGGTCTCGCCGCGGCGCGATTCGATCAGGTCAGGCGCCTCGACCAGGGTGGCGCCCAGGGCGGCGCTCACGATCGCCGCCGTCTGCCGGGCGCGCGCCATAGGCGAGGCGTACACCTGTCTGATGCCCCGTCCGTCCAACCAGGCGGCCAGTTGGGCGGCCTCGGCCTGGCCCTGGGGGACGAGCGAGGGGCCGGGTGGGATGTCGTAGGGGATGTCCTTGCGGTTCCAGTCGGGCGTGGCGTGGCGGGCGAGATAGAGCACAGGTGGCATGGTCAGCTAGGTTGAGTGCACAAACGGCGGACGGCGTCGGCCACAGTCTCTGTCCCGGCCTGCCCGCCCAGATCGGGCGTGTGCGGGCCGTGCCGCAGCACGTGTTCGATGGCGGCGTCCAAACGGCGGGCCGCGTCGAAGCGACCCAGGTGTTCAAGCAGCATCACCGCTGTGCGCAGAGCGGCCAGCGGATTGGCGATGCCCTGACCGGCGATGTCGGGCGCCGAACCGTGCACCGGCTCGAACACCGCCGCCGGGCCGGAGCCGATATTGGCCGACGGCGCCAGCCCCAGCCCGCCCGCCAACCCCGCCGCCAGATCGGAGAGGATGTCGCCAAAGAGGTTGGTGGTCACCAGCACATCGAAACGACCAGGGTCGCGGGCCAGCCACATCGCCGCCGTGTCCACCAGCATCTCGTCCACCTTCAGACCGGGGAAAGCAGCGGCCGTCTCCAGGCAGGACGAGCGGAAGAGGCCGTCGCTGTGCTTGAGCACGTTGGCCTTGTGGACGACGGTCAGCCGCGGGGGACGGCCCACACGCTCGGCATGGCGAAAAGCCTGTTCGCAGGCCAGGCGGGCGATGCGTTGGCTGGCCGCGGCGGTGATCACCCGTTCGACCACCCAGCCGCCCTCGATGGCATGCTCTCGGCCGCTGTACAATCCCTCGCTGTTCTCGCGCACGATCAACAGGTCGAAGAGGGGCGGGCGTTTGGGCAGATTGCGGGCGGGGCGCAGGTTGCCCCACAACTCCAGCTCGCGGCGCAGGCCCAGGATGGGGCTGCTGTAACCGGGGGTGGCCTGCATGGGCGATTGGATGGCGCCAAAAAGGACGGCGCCGGCGCTGCGGGCGGCCACCACCGTCTCGGCGGGCAGGGCCAGCCCCCGCCGCTGGAAGCAGCCCCAGCCGGCTTCTGCCTCCTGAAATACAAGATCAGGTGCAAGAGCCGCCAGGACGCGGGCCGCCGCGGGCACGACTTCGGCGCCGATGCCATCGCCGGGGATGAGGAGAACAGTGGGGTGGGTCATGGTCGTCGGTGTCAGCCTCTGACGGGTCGGCGATGGCATGAGCAAGATCATGGTCAAAGCCCGCGATCCGTGCTATGCTTGCGGGTGAGGCGCCGGGCTTTCTGTTGCCGGTGTACGCTCCATCATACGCTTCCTTTTCTCGCAATTCCAAGCGAGGCTGGCGTCATGTTTCAGACCATCCTTTGCGCTGTCGATGGTTCGGCTGCCACCGAACGCCTCCTGCTCTATGCCCTGCACTTTGGCAAGACCGAGCAGGCGCTGCTGCACGTCGTCCACGTCTTTCAGCCGCCCACCCACTATGCCGCCAACGAGGGTTACGCCGAACTGGTGGCCCTCTACCGGGGCGTCGCGACCAATGTCGTCCAGGATGCGCGCCTGTTCTTGCAGGAGACGGGGTTGGAGGTGTCGGGCGAGGCCATCGAGGGCAACCCGGCCGAGGTCATCCTGGCCGAGGCGGGCCGCATCGGCGCCGACCTGATCCTGTTGGGCAGCCGCAATCCCGCCGACATGACCGACATGCTCTTGGGCAGCGTCAGCCAGCAGGTGTTGGCGGCGGCGCCTATCCCGGTTTTCGTTTGTCCCTGACCATGCATCCCGGCCCATCTTCAGTTTCGGATCGAAAGACAGGGGCGAGCGTGCGCCCCGCCGCCGTGGCCGGCAGCTTCTATCCGGCTGCGCCGGCCTATTTGCGGGCAGCGGTCGAGCGATACCTGGCCGACGCCGCTCCGCCTCCGACCGGTCGGGTGCGGGCGGTGATCGCACCCCATGCCGGTTATGTCTATTCAGGGCCGATTGCCGGCCATAGCTTCCGGGCCTTGCCCAGGCTGGCCGGGCGCACGGTCTTCCTGCTCGGCCCGGCCCATTTTGCGCCCGTGCGCGGGCTGGCGGCGCTTTCTTCTGCCGCCATGCTCACGCCGCTGGGGGCGGCGCCGGTCGCGACCGGCATCGTCGCCGACCTGCTTGCCTCTGCCGACCTGGTGCGGGGGGATGACGAGGCGCACGCGCCCGAACACTGTCTGGAGGTCGAGTTGCCGTTCTTGCAGGTGTTGGGCGGCGCCGACCTGCGGGTGGTTCCGCTTCTGTTCGGCCATGTCGATCCCGCCCGCCCGGCCGACCTCCTCTCCGGCTTCCTCGTTCAGGATCGCAACGCCCTCATTGTCGTCAGTTCCGACCTCAGCCACTACCACCCCTACGAGACGGCGCGCAGGCTGGACACAGGCTTCCTGGAAGCCGTCGTCTCGGGGGACGTGGCTGCGGCCGAGAGGGGCGAGGCCTGCGGCCTGCTGCCCATCCTCAGCCTGCTGCTGCTGGCGGCGCGTTTTGGCTGGCGCGCCCGGCTGCTCGACTACCGCAACTCTGGCGACACCGCCGGCGACCGGCGCCGGGTGGTCGGTTATGGCGCGGTGGCGTTTGTGGAGGAGTGAGGCGTGAAACGTGAGGCGTGAAACGTGATGTCGTTTTGAGCTGGTTCCCCGACTCGTATTCAGCGATGAAGATCATTGTCGTCCTTTGGCCATGACCTTGCCCGACATCCCCCTTTTGACCGATGACGAAAGCCAGGCGTTGTTGCAGGTCGCCCGGCAGGCGGTGGTCGCGGCCACGCAGGGCCAGCGCCATTGGCAGCCCAAGACGAGCGCCCTCCCCGCCGCTCTCTTGCGCCCCGGCGCCAGCTTCGTCACCCTGCACACCCGCGGCCGGCTCCACGGCTGCATCGGCAGCGTCGAAGCGCGGCTGCCCCTGGCCCTGGATGTGGCCAGGAACGCCCAAAGCGCCGCCCTCGACGACCCGCGTTTCTATCCTCTGGCTGCTGAGGACGTGGACGACACCGAGATCGAAGTCTCGGTCCTCACCCCGATGCAGCCGCTGACCTACACCGATCTCGACGACCTCGTGCGGCAGATCAGGCCGGGGGTGGATGGCGTCATGGTCGGGCGCGGCTGGCAGCGCGGGTTGCTGCTGCCCCAGGTCTGGAAAAACCTCCCCGACCCCACCGACTTCCTGACCCACGTCGCCCTCAAAGCCTCGGCTGCCATCGACATCTACCACCATCCCGATACCACCGTTCACGTCTTTCAGATCATCAGCTTCACCCTGCTGCCAGCCAATGCGGTCGAATGAAGACGTGTTGCGTGTTCCGTGTTCCGTATCGATCATCAAATCCACCCACGCACCACGCACCACGCACCACGAAACACGCAACTAACCAATCTCCAATCTCCAATCTCCACCCCCACCATGCCCATCGACACCCCCATCTACACCTCCCGTCATAGCATCGACCGCGTGCTCAGCACCGGCCTGCCGCTGGTGCTTGTCTTCTCACAGCCTGCCAGCGCCCTCAGCCGCCAACTCGACCCCACCCTGAACACCCTGGCCGGCGACTACGCCGGCAAAGTGTTGTTCGCCAAGCTCGACATCGGCGAAGAGCCGGAACTGGGGCAGAAGTTTGGGATCAGCCAACTACCCTCGCTCGTCTTCATCCGCAACAGCCGGGCCGAAGCCACCGCCGCCGGGGTGATAGCCGAACCCGACCTGCGCCGGTGGTGCGACTATCTGGCCCGTGGCGGTGATCGACCTCCTGTTCCGTCAGGCCGGGCTGAAACCATGCGGATGCCCGAACCGGCCGCCGCACCACCGGCCGCCGCCCCTTCCACCGGTGGCAAACCCATCACCCTCACCGACGCCACCTTCAACGACACCATCGCCGGCGACACGCCTGTGCTCGTCGATTTCTGGGCGCCGTGGTGCGGTCCCTGCCGGATGGTGGCCCCCACCGTCGAAGCCCTGGCCAGGGAATTCGATGGCAAACTGGTGGTGGGCAAGTTGAACGTGGACGAAAACCAGCGCACCGCCCAACGCTATGGGATCATGAGCATCCCCACCCTGATGATTTTCCGCCAGGGCAAGGCCATCGACCAGGTGGTGGGCGCCCTGCCCGCGCCGGCCCTGCGCCAGCGCGTCCTGCCGCACGTCAATTGATGATCGCCCCGGCTGCGTTCGACGCCGCCCTGCTGCGCTTGTCCCGCCCCCATGTCCTGCAAACCAGCCATTGGGCGGCGCTCAAGGCCCCGGTGTGGGTGGCAAGCCGCCGGGTGTGGGGGGATGCCGAGACGCCCCTGGCCGCGACCAGCCTCCTGGCCCGGCGGCCGGGGCGGCTCCCGCTTCGTCTTCTCTATGCGCCCAAAGGCCCGGTCGTCTCACCCGACCTGGGCCACTGGGACCTGGTTCTGGCCGATCTCGAGGCCGAAGCCCGGCGCCAGAAAGCTATCTTCGTCAAGATCGACCCCGATATCGAAGCAGAAAGCGATCTGGGCAAGGCCCTGAGGCAGCGTTTGCAGCAGCGTGGCTGGCGCTTCAGCGCCGAGCAGATCCAGTTCCGCAACACCGTCCTCAGCGACCTGACTGTGGGCGAGGAGGCAATCTTGGCGGGGATGAAGCAAAAAACGCGCTACAACCTCCGTCTGGCCGAGCGCAAGGGCGTGACCGTGGGGCCGAGCGACGATTTCGAGTCATTCTACCGGCTGTATGCCGAGACCGCCGCCCGCGACGGCTTTCTCATCCGCCCGCGCGACTACTATCTGGCGGTGATGGGGCGGATGCAGGCGGCCGGGTTGGGCCAGTTGCTGCTGGCCGAGGCCGCCGGCGAGCGGGTGGCGGGCGTCTTTCTGCTGCGTTTTGGCCCCACCGCCTGGTATTTCTACGGCGCTTCCAGCAGCCAGAGCCGCGACCTCATGCCCAACTACCTGCTGCAATGGCAGGCAATGCGCTGGGCGCGCGAGCAGGGCTGCACCACCTACGATTGGTGGGGCGCACCCGACCAACTCGACGCGCCCGACCGCATGGCCGGCGTCTATCGCTTCAAGGAGGGCTTTGGCCCCCGCTTCACAGCCTGGATCGGCGCCTGGGATTTTGCCCCCAGCCCTTCCCTCTACCGCGGCTATACCCAGGCCATGCCGCGGCTGCTCGCTTTCATGCGCCGGCGGGCGGTTCCGCCTTTGACTTGACGAGAGACGATGGACGATAGCGTTTCCTGCATCCAGGCAGGCTGATCGCCCATCATCTACGGCTTGTTGACATTCTCGAAACGGCTGATCCCCCCTGACTTCAGTTTCGAGTACCTACTCAGCCTCTGCCACGAATTACACGAATGATCACAAGCAAAATTCGTCAAATTCGTGCAATTCGTGGCAACAATCCAGACAGGCTGAGCAGTTACAGTTTCAATTCGACCGAGCACACTCAGATCAATTGCATCTCCGTTTGCAGAGCATCGACAACGGCATCCACAAAGAAACGCACCCATTCCTGGATATTGCCTTGATCAGCGGCTCGTAAGGCGGCCACATAAGCGTCGCGTCGTTCATCGAGAACACGTTGAAGGGCGAGGATTTCGGTTGGAAAGCCGGATTGCCAAAGCAAAAGAACGACAATCGCCCTTTGTCTTGACCATTCATCGGGGCGTTGCCAGTCGACTTCTGCGCGGACTCGACCCGCCCAGTAATCGCGATCGGTCCGCCGAAGTGTAAGCCGATTTATGTGACACACAAGATCGAGATCGATAGTGGAATCGGGCAACCTGGCCAGGTGCTCGATCCAGATCATTACCTCGGCGGTGTTGCGGGCCTCTTGCTCATCCCTGGTTCGGTTGTACACCGGGACTATTTTCCTCGAGACGATTCGACCCAAAACGCTTCGACTATCTCGCGCACCTCTGGTAATGACAGCTGATTGCCCTCGATCCGATTTGTGTGGTAAATGGCCTCAACTGTCAGTTCGCGCCGGCGTCGATCCATCTCGTCCGGGCTGCGATCTGTCTGGGCTAACTTCGATTTCAGGTCATCGACCACCGCCAACGCTTCCAACAGTTCAGGTGACATCGAGACATCAGGCCACGCTGCCGGCTGAGATCGCGGGCGGCCCCTTGTCTCGCCTGATAACTCAAGAATGAGCGCCTGAACGGCGGAACGAGTTGTGAGCCAGGTTCCCCCACTCTTGCGAGCCACCAATCGGCCGGCGCGAGCATAGCGCAAGAGGTTGCTGCGGTCTAGTCCGTAGCCCAGCCTTTGGGTCAGGGCAGACGCCTCGGGTAAGGTGACAACTTCCTGTAAAACGTTCTGCGACAACATGGATCTACGCGCCTCCTGTCAGGCAACGATTTTACAACAATTGTTGCAAAACATGCAATGTCAGGGTTCACCTTGTCTGTCATTGCGAGTTATCCATGCCTCGCGGCGGCATGCGCCCGAGCAAGAAACTCGGAAGTGAGCGATAATGGTAGGCAGTCGACTTCCAGACAAGCTAAGACCGATACCGTCTTGGTGCGTAAG
>JAIBAP010000034.1 GCA_019695115.1 Caldilineales bacterium
CTTGTATAGTCTCTCGTACGGCGGTTGGCATGGTTCTCTCCTTGCAGGAGCTTGTGGGAATGGTTTCCTGCAATCATGAACCATCCAGCCGCCTTTGTCACGTCAGCACTTAGCGGAAACTAAAGAACAAGATCCCGCCTCGTTCGAGAAGGCTTTCCGGGATTACGCCAGCCAGGGCTACGACATGATCTTGGGCCACGGCTTCGAGTTCCAGGATGCAGCCTTGACCGTTGCCAAGGAGTACCCGAAGACTTACTTCTTCATTTCCAGCAGCCGCGTGTTCGAGGGCAATGTGATCGGCCTGAACACGGATTCGAGCCAGCCGTACTACCTGATGGGTGTGGCCGCCGCGACAATGGCGCCCCAGGGAGCCGGCTTTGTGGGGGGCATGGAGATCCCGCCCGTGAGTGAAGCGTTGACCGGCTTCACCAATGGCGCCAGGAGCATCAACCCCGATTATCCCGTCGCCAGCGCCTATATCGGCAATTTCACCGATGCGGCGGCAGCCAAAGAGGCGACCCTGGGCATGATCGCGCAGGGGGCCAGGATGGTGGTGCCCGACGCCGACGTGGCCAGCCTGGGGGTGTTCCAGGCGGTGTCTGAATCAGGGCCGGATGTCTACACCTTTGGCGCTTTCGGTGACTTCACCGACAAGGCTCCCAACAACATCCTGGGCAACTACCTCGCCAACTACGGGCAGGGCATCGTCAATATCGCCAGGCAGATCAAGGATGGCACGTTCAAACCCACTGCCAACGTCGAGTTTGGGCTGGCCAATGCCGACGTCATGTCGGTCGAGTTCAGCAAAGCCCATCCTTTGACCCCAGAAGCGGCGGCGGCCGTCGAGGCAGCCAAGGCGGCGATCGTAGCCGGCAAGGTGAACGCGCTGGCCAAGTAAATCTGCCCACCTCTCACCCGGTGCTGCGCGCCGCTGGCGACGCGCAGCACCATCGGACGATGCACCGTGAACGAGACTCCGCCTGGCTCCACCGCCGGTGCAATCCCGCCACCGGCAACCCCTGGCCGCAACCGCCGGCGCTGGCGCACCGCCCTTTTCGGCATCTTGGGTCCACTGACGGCGCTGGTAGCCGCATTCCTGGCCAGCGCCGTCATGCTGCGGCTGGCCGGGTTCGATCCGCTGGTTGCCTTCTCGACGCTGCTTCAGGGCGCGTTCGGCGACCAGCGCGTGATCAGCGAAGTCCTGCTCCAGGCCACGCCGCTGACTCTGATCGGCGTGGGGCTGGCCGTTGCTTTTCGCGCCAATATCTGGAACATCGGCGCTGAGGGCCAGTTCTACGCCGGCGCGGTGCTCGCCACCATGGCGGGCATTTTCCTGGGCGGTCTGCCGGCCATCGTCCTTGTACCGTTGGTGCTGTTGCTGGGGTTGGCGGGCGGCGCCCTGTGGGGTGCGCTGGCGGCGTGGTTCAAAGTCCGCTTTGGGGCCAGCGAGATCGTCACCACCATTATGCTAAACTACATCGCCATCATTACCACGGGCTATCTGGTGACAGGGCCGATGATCGAGGAAGCAGGCAAATTTCCGCAGACGGCGCGCATCGCCGAGACCGCCCGTCTCTATCGTTTTCTGCCGCCCACCCGTCTGCACATCGGCTTTCTCATCGCCCTGGTGGTGGCGTTCATCATCTGGGTTCTGCTGTTCAAGACCAGCACCGGCTACGCCATCCGAGCGGTGGGGCACAACCCCGAGACAGCGCGCTACGCCGGCATCGATGTCAACCACAATATGCTGCTGGTCATGGCGATCAGCGGTGGGGCCGCCGGCCTGGCCGGGGCAGTCCAGGTTGCCGGGCTTACCTTCCGGCTCTACCAGCAGATTTCGCCCGGCTATGGTTTCACCGGCATTGCCGTGGCCTTACTGGCAAACAACCACCCGCTGGGCGTGATCATCAGCGGGCTGCTATTCGGGGCGCTGCGTTCGGGGTCCGAAGTAATGCAGATCAGCGCCAAGATACCGTCGGTGCTGGCCTTTGCCATCCAGGGTCTGGTCATCCTGGCCGTCGTCACGGCCGGGGTCTATCAGACGCGGTGGCAGCAGCGCCAAAGGTGATCACCGAGCGCCCCTGCCACGCCCGCTGCCGCCCTCGACTCTGCTTGCACAAGGAGTGAACGGATCCATGGATTTCGCCTGGGTTGCCATGCTTACGAGTATCCTGGCTGCAACGTGGCGGATGGCGACGCCGCTGATCTATGCCGCCATTGGCGAAGTGTTCTCGGAACGGGCGGGCGTGCTCAATATCGGGCTAGAGGGTGCGATGTTGTTGGGCGCGTTCACCGCTTTTGCGGCGGTGTTGCTGACCGACAATGTCGCGATCGGTCTGGGCGCCACCGTGCTGGCGGGTGTAGCCATCGGCCTCGTCTTCGCCTTTTTCACGGTCACGGTCAAAGCCAATCAGATCATCGTCGGCGTTGCCTTGAACCTGCTGGGGTTGGGGTTGACCGGTTTCCTGTTCCGCACGCTGTTTGTAGGCACACAGAATGCCGTGCGCACGGTGCCTGTGCTGAATATCCCTGTCCTCAGAGACCTGCCCCTGGTGGGCGAGGCGCTGTTCGGCCAGAATCTCATGGTCTATGGCACGGTGCTGCTGACCTGGATCGCCTCGTTCGTGTTGTACAAGACAGCCTTTGGCCTCTCCATCCGGTCGGTCGGCGAACATCCCAGGGCGGCGGACACCGTGGGCGTGAGCGTGACTCGCCTGCGTTATGCGGCTGTCATCATCGGCACAACCTTGACGTCCCTCGCCGGCGCTTTTCTCACCATCGCCCACACCAATCAATTTGTAGAAGGCATCACCTCGGGCCGGGGCTTCATCGCCCTGGCCGTGGTCGTCTTTGGCCGCTGGACGCCCAAAGGCGCCTTCTGGGCCTCGCTGCTGTTTGGCGTGTTCTTCGCCCTGCAATTACGTTTGCAGGCCGTGCCCGACCTGATCGTCCCCTATCAGATCTTCCAGATGCTGCCCTATCTCGCCACGATTGTGGTGCTGCTGGGGCTGCGTGGGCGCAGCCATGCCCCCGCCGCCCTGGCCGTGCCCTATGATTCCTAAAGCGGAGCGCACGCATGAGTGATGTGATCCTGCGCATGGAAAACATGGTCAAGTCCTTCCCGGGCACGATTGCCAACGACGGCATCACGCTGGAAGTCCGGCAGGGCGAAATCCATTGCCTGCTCGGTGAGAACGGCGCCGGCAAGACGGTGTTGATGAGCACGCTCTACGGGCTGCATCATCCTGACTCCGGCCAGATCTATTACAAAGGCCAGCCGATTCAGGTGCGGTCGCCCAAAGACGCCATCCGACAGCGCATCGGCATGGTGCACCAGCATTTCATGCTTGTGCCCACCTTGACCGTGGCCGAAAACCTGATCCTGGGCCGGTACAAATCCTGGAGAGTCCTCCGGGATATGGCGCCGGTGAAGGAGCAGATCTTGAAGCTGGGTGAGGAGTTTGGCCTGCACACCGACCCCGATGCGCTGATCAGTCAGCTCTCGGTGGGCGAACAGCAGCGGGTCGAGATCTTGAAGGCGCTCTATCACGGCGTCGACCTGCTGATCCTGGACGAACCCACCGCTGTGCTCACCCCGCAAGAGACGAAGCATTTGCTCACGTTTCTGCGCGGCCTGGCCGACAAAGGCCTGACCATCATCTTCATTACGCACAAACTGGAAGAGGTAATGCAGGTCAGTGACCGGGTGACGGTGTTGCGCGACGGCAAGAAAGTGGCGACGGTCGATACGGGTGCCACCAACCCGCACGAGCTGGCCCGGCTGATGGTGGGTCGCGAGGTGCTGATGGAATTGCCGGAGCGGCACGGCCAGCCGGGTGCGGTGGTCTTAGCGGTGCGCGGGCTGCAGGTGCGGGATGAGCGCGGGCTGATGGCCGTGGCGGGCGTGTCCTTCGACGTGCATGAGCGCGAGATCGTGGGCATCGCCGGCGTGTCGGGCAACGGGCAGAGTGAGTTGGCTCTGGCGTTGGCTGGGCTGATGCCTGTGCACGGGGGCGAGATCGAGTTGGCCGGCCAACTTGTCCAGCACCTGGGGCCGCGGTTGGCCAGCGACCTGGGTCTGGCTCATGTGCCCGAAGACCGGCACAAGATGGCGATCATTCTGCCGTTTACCGTGTCCGACAATTTCATCGTCCACGACTATGAGCGAGAGCCTTTCGCCCGCCGCAAGTTTCTCAAAGCTGGCGCCATCCGCGCTTACGCGCAGCAGCTGGTGCGAGCCTACGATGTGCGGCTGGCCTCCATCGAGGATCCGATCTCGAGCCTTTCGGGCGGCAACCAACAGAAGGTGGTGGTGGCGCGGGAGCTCAATCGGCGGCCGCGTTTGTTATTGGTCAATCAGCCCACGCGCGGCATCGACATCGGCGCCACCGAATTCGTGCGCCAGCAGATTTTGGCGCAACGGGATGTCGGGGCGGCTGTGCTGCTGATCTCCACCGAATTGGAGGAAGTCCTGCATCTCAGCGACCGCATCTTGGTGATGTATGAGGGCAAGATCGTGGGCGCAGTGCCGCCCGACCGCACCCTGCTCGACCAGATCGGGCTGATGATGGCGGGGAAGCAAGTGACGGTCTGACACAGGGCCGCCGGCCAAGCTCCGCCGGCCCCCCCACCGGGCGCCTCGGCAACTTCGCGTCCTCGTGGTATCATAGCGGCAACGGCGGGGCCTTTTACGGCTGGGCGCTTGCGTTCGCCTGGTGCAGCCGCCGGCCCCACCTCCCACCCCACCCACCGCACCCAAGGAGCGCCCCCATGCCACACGCAATCATCATCGGCGATGGCCCCGCCGGCCTCAGCGCCGCCCTCTTCCTGGCCAAGAACGGCGTCCCCACCACCGTCTTCGGCCAGGGCAAGACCAATATGAACCTCGCCTTGCTCCACAATTACCTGGGCATCCGTGACATGCTCGGCTCGGACTTCATCGTCATCGCCCGCGAGCAGGCCGCTCACTTCGGCGCCGCCCTGGAAATGAGGGCGGTGACGGGAGTCGAGCCGGCCGAGGGTGGTTTCCGGGTGAGAACCGACGATGGCGAAGCGCACGAGGCTGCTTTCGTCATCCTGGCTGAAGGCAAGACCGCCAAACTGGCCACGGCGCTGGGGCTGGAGAAGAACGACTCCGGCGTGGTGGTGGATCGCGATGGCCGCACGGCCATCCCCGGCCTCTATGCTGTGGGCCGGGCAACGCGACGCACCCGCAGCCAGGCCATCATCTCGGCCGGCGAGGGCGCCGCCGCTGCGCTCGACATCCTCTCGCAGGTGCACGGCAAGGACTTCAACGATTTCGACGAGCCGCCGAAGGGAGGGTAGGCAACAGTCAACAGTCAACAGTCAACAGTCAACGGTCAACGGTCAACGGTTGGCGGATGAAGTGCCCGAATTGTGGTTTCGAGAATCCTGAAGCGGCCAGGTTCTGCATGAACTGCGGCCACAGGCTGGCGCGGGAGGGCGGAGAGCAGAAAGCGGAGGGCGGAGGGCAGAGATCAGAGGGCGGAGAACGGAGGGCGGAGAACGGAACACGGAACACGGAACACGGAACACGGAACGCAGAACCCACCTCCGACCTCAGCCGCTACCTGCCGCCCGAACTGCTGGCCAAGTTGGAGGCTGCTCACGCCGGTGGGCGTATGGCGGGCGAACGGCGGATTGTCACCATCCTGTTCTGCGATGTCAAAGGCTCCACCGCCGCCGCCGAACAACTCGACCCCGAAGACTGGGCTGAGATCATCAACGGCGCTTTCGAGCACATGATCCGACCCATCTACCGTTACGAGGGCACACTGGCCCGGCTGATGGGCGATGCCATCCTGGCCTTTTTCGGCGCCCCCATCGCCCACGAAGACGACCCACAGCGAGCGATCCTGGCCGGGCTGGAGATCCAGGGCGGGATCCAGGGCTACGCCGAGGACGTGAAACAGCGGTGGGGGCTGGAACTGGCCCTGCGCGTGGGCATCAACACCGGGCTGGTGGTGGTGGGCGAAGTCGGCTCGGATCTGCGGATGGAGTACACGGCCCTGGGCGACGCCATCAACCTGGCCGCCCGCATGGAGCAGACGGCGCAGCCGGGCACGGTGCAGGTCGCCGAGGACACTTACCGGCTGGCGGCGCCGCTGTTCGAGTTCGAGGCCTTGGGTGCGCTGGAAATCAAGGGCAAGAAAGAGCCGGCGCCCGCCTATCGGGTGCTAGGTCGCAAGGTCGCGCCGGGCCGGTTGCGCGGGCTGGCAGGGCTACAGTCGCCGCTGGTGGGCCGTCAAACCGAAATCGAGGCAATCAAGCGAGCGGTGGCAGGTCTGCATCAGGGTCGCGGCCATTTGATAGCGGTGATCGGCGAAGCGGGCATGGGCAAAAGCCGGTTGGTGAGCGATGCGCGAGACCGCTGGCCCGGACGATGGAGCGAAAGCACCGGGATTTCCTTCGAAGCCAATCATCCTTATCTGCAATTCCAGCAGCACTTGCGGGCGCTGGCGGGGTTGACCGCCAATGACCCGCCGCAGGCCGTGCGCGAGGGGATCGACCGGCTGGTGGCTGCGTTGCCTGTTGCGGCGCGCACCGCGGCTGAATCCAGCCTGGCGCGGCTGCTGGCCGCCGAAGGCAAGGCAGAACAGGCGGAGCGGGACCGGGCGGATGGCGATGGTGAAGCCTTCAAACGCCAACTCTTCGCCGCGATGACGGCCATCTGGCAGGGGCAAGCTGAGGCCGGCCCCTGGGTCTGCCTCTTCGACGACCTGCATTGGGCCGACGCCGCCTCGGTCGAATTGTTGGTGCATCTGCTCCATTTGTTGGAAAGCCACCCCATCCTGTTTATCTGCGTGTTCCGGCCTGACCGCGCCGCCCCGGGCTGGCGGTTGCATGAGGAAGCCCGCACCACCTATTCGCAACACTCGACCCTGCTCGAACTCCGCCCGCTGGATGAGGCCGAAAGCCAGACCCTGGTGGACAACCTGCTGGCGATGACGTCTCTGCCAACCGAACTGCACCGGTTGATCGACCAGAAGGCCGACGGCAACCCGTTCTTCGTCGAAGAGACGATCCGCACCCTTATCGATGACGGCGTGATCGTGCGCAGGAGCGACGGCCAGGGCTGGCAGGTGCGCGAGGGTGCCGACCTGAGCCGGATCGATGTGCCGGAGAGTCTGCAGACGCTGCTGATTGCCCGCATCGACCGGCTGGAGGAACAGACCAGGCAGACGCTGCAATTGGCGGCAGTGATCGGGAGGCGCTTCTTCCACCGCATCCTGGCCTTGATCAGCGAGATGGCGGGCGAGCTGGATCGGCAGTTGGAGGCGCTGGAGCGGGCCGACTTGATCCTGGAAGCCGGGCGCATCCCCGAACTGGAGTATCTCTTTCGGCATTCGCTCACCCAAGAAGCCGCCTACAATACCATCTTGCTCCGCCGGCGGCGCGAGTTCCACCGGCGCGTGGCCCAGGCCATCGAGCAGGTGTTTGGCGACGGGCTGGAGGAATTCTGGCCATTGTTGGCGCATCATTACTATCAGGCCAGCAGCGGCGATACCGCCAGCAGCGAGCGCGCCCTACATTTCAACACACTGGCCGGCGATGCTGCCTTTCGGCTTTTTGCCGTGCCCGCGGCGCTGGCGCACTACACGGTGGCGCTGGAACTGGCCCGAAAGAGCGCCAGCCTGCCATCAGACCGGCTGGCGCGCCTCTACATCCGGGCTGGTCGCTGTTTGGAACTGGAATCGAACTATGCCAACGCTTCAAGACTATACGAAGAACTGGAAGAACTGGCCCTCAGGCGCCAGGATCGGCGCCTGGAATTGGCGGCCGTCATGGCCCGCGCTGTCGCCCTGGCCGTGCCCACGCCCTTCCAGAACCCGGAGACCGCCCGCATTCTGGCCGGGCGCGCCCTCGCTTTGGCGCGACAGTTGGGCGATAGGGAGACCGAGGCCCGCAGCCAATGGACGCAGATGCTGTTGCACATGTACAGCGGCGACATGCCCGGCGCCATCCCCTACGGCGAACAGGCGGCGCAGCTTGCCCGCGAACTGGGGCTGGCCGGGCAGCTGGGGTCGGCCTTGCAAGACCTGGCCCTGGCCTACGCCGGCGCCGGCCGCATCCAGGATGCCAGCGCCGCCCTGTCCGAAGCGCAACCGCTCTGGCGCGAAGTGGGCAACGTGCCTATGCAGGCCGAGAACCTGGCCAACACCGCCTATCTCCATTTGCTCAGAGCCGAGTTCGACGCCAGCCTGCGCTCCGCCGCCACGTCCTACGAGTTGAGCCGCGGCATCGGCAACGAATGGGGTCAGGTGAACAGCCGGGCCTTTGTGGCATTGACCTTTGTGGAGTTGGGCGAGATCGACCAGGCCCTTGACATCCTCACTACAACCCTGCCCGTGGCCCGCAAAGTGGGGCATCCTGCCTCGACCCTGAATCAGGTTCAGCTTGCCCTGCTGTACGATCACCTGGGCGCCACTGGCCGCGGGCTGGCCCTGCTGACCGAGCTGGCGGCGTCGCCCATCCTTTTTGGGCCGTTCCGACCCTACGCCCTGGCAGCGCTGGCCGAGCTGAATCTGCACCAGGGCGACATCGGCGCCGCCGAAGCAGCCCTGGCGGAGGCCTTTCAGATCGGCGTCGCCGGCACCCTGCTGCTGATCGAATTCAGCGCCCAGCGGGTGGCCGTGAAACTGGCGCTTGGGCGCGGCGACGCCGGCCGGGCGCTGGCCCTGGCGGCGGAGATGGCGGCGCGGCTGCAGGCGACCGGCGCCAACTACTTCCTGCCTGCGGTCTTGCACACCCAGGCGCAGGCTTTGCTGGCGGCAGGCGACGCGGTCGCCGGGCTGGCGACGCTGCACGCCGCCGCAGCCGCCGCCCGGACGACGGGCGCCCGGATGTCTTTGTGGCCGATCCTGGCCGAGCTGTCGAAGGTCGAGAGCGGCGACGGCGAGGTGACTACCGAACTGCGTCGCATGATCGCCGCTATCGCCGCACGCATTGCCGACCCCGATCTGCGCCACAGCTTTCTGGCGCATTCTGCGCTACAATAGCTTCGCTCCGTGGCCTTGCCAGGGGCGAAGCACGCAGCAAAACCCCACCACTCACCACACCGAGGCCCGAACCATGAACGCCATTGCCACCCACCGCCAGGCCCTGAAATGGGGCTTCGAGATCCTGCACATGGTCGTCGCCGACCTGACCGCCGAACAGGCCCACTGGCAGCCGCCCGGTATCGCTAACCCGGCCGGCGCCCAATATGCCCATGCCATCATCGCTGCTGACGCCATCGCCCTGGGGATGCTCATGGCTGGAGCGCCACTGTTCGCCAGTTCGTGGGCCGGGAAGACCGGAGTCAGCCAGCCGCAGCCTCAGGCCACCCAGGAATGGGCGCGCACCGTGCAGGTCGATTTGCCGGCGCTGCATGCCTATGCCGCGGCTGTCGCCGCCGCCGCCGATGCCTTCGTCGCCGGCCTCAGCGAGAGCGATCTCGATCGCCAGATCGACTTGTCGGCGGTTGGCCTGGGCCAGCGCAGCCTGGACTGGGTGCTGTCGGCTGTGGTCACTGGCCACCTCAACAACATGGCGGGTGAGATTTCGGCCTTGAAAGGGTTGCAAGGGGCGAGGGGCTATCCGTTCTAGGCGTATCCTGTGTTCCATGTTCTGTGTTCCGTGTTCCGTGTTCCGTGTTCCGTGTTCCGTGTTCCGTGTTCCGTAGGCAATCATAACGCACACTACTACGCAACACGCAACACGCAGCACACAGCACGCAACACGCAACACGCACTATCTACCATGAATGCCATCGAAACACACGCTTTGGTAAAAACCTTCGGCAAGTTCACCGCCGTCGATAACCTGGAACTGGCCGTCCCCGCCGGCCTGCTGTTCGGCTTCCTCGGCCCCAACGGCGCCGGCAAGACGACCACCCTCAAGATGCTCACCGGCTTGCTGCGCCCCACCAGCGGTTCGGCCACCGTGGCCGGCTTCGATGTCCTCGCCCAGCCGCTGGAGGTCAAACGGCGCATCGGCGTCGTGCCCGAAAACTTGGGTCTGTACGAGCGCCTGAGCGCCAACGAATATCTGGAACTGGTCGGCCGGCTGCACCAGATCGACGCCGCCACCCTCCAGCGCCGGCGCGCCGGCCTGCTGGAACGCCTGGACCTGGCCGACCGCGCCACCACCCTGGCCGTCGATTATTCGGCCGGGATGCGCAAAAAACTGGCCCTGGCCGCCGCCCTCCTGCCCAACCCGCCCATCCTCTTCCTCGACGAACCCTTCGAGGGCGTCGATGCCGTCTCCTCGCGGGCGATCAAGGACATGCTGCTCGCCCTGGTCAAACAACAGAACACCACCATCTTCTTCTCCACCCACATCATGGAACTGGTGGAGAAACTGTGCGACGAAGTCGCCATCATCGACCACGGCAAGCTCATCGCCCAGGGCAACCTGGCCGAACTGCGCCAGCAGGCCGCGGCCGCCGGCAACGCCAGCCTGGAAGACGTCTTCCTCACCCTGGTCAAAGCCGACCGCAGCGACATGGGCAATTTGGATTGGTTGTAGGGGGTTCCGTGTTTCGTGTTCCGTGTTCCGTGTTGCGTGTTCCGTGAAACGTGAGGCGTGAGTCCTAGCCACCCGCGACCTGCCATCCTTCGTTTCACTCAGGACAAGCTCTGCCACCTGCCATCCTTCGTTTCACTCAGGACAAGCTCTGCCACCTGCCATCCTTCGTTTCACTCAGGACAAGCTCTGCCACCTGCCATCCTTCGTTTCACTCAGGACAAGCTCTGCCACCTGCCACTTGCGACCTGCCACCTGCCACTTGCCACTTGCGACCTGGCCCTCCCATGACCTCCGACCTCCGCACCCTCCTTTGGCTGCAACGACGGCTGTTGCGCAACGCCCTGCGCCGGGGCAGCGCCCAGGACACCGGCCGACTGGTGGGCGTCATCGTCCTCGGCCTGCTACTGCTGCCCGCCATCGTCGCCATGTCCGCGGGCATGGCCGTGGGCCTGCGCTTCGCCGACGCCGAACTGACGGCGACGATTGTGGCGGCCGTCTTCAGCTTTATCATGCTGATGTGGCTGGTCACGCCCGCCTCCAGCCAGCAGATGACCGAGCCGCTCGACCTGCCCAAACTCTTCGCCCAACCGATCGGGTTCAGGAGCCTGGTGGTGGGCAGCCTGCTGATCAACGGCGCCAGCCTGGCCGCCCTGGCCACAGCCATCTTCCTGATCGCCGCCATCATCGGGGCCACGCGCACCCTCTGGCAGCCCCTGCCCATGCTCATCCCCGCCCTGCTCTTCCTGGCGGCGCTGATCGTGCTCAAGGCGGTGATCGATGACATCCTGGGCCTGGCCGCCGAAGACCGCCGCCTGCGCCTGATCTTCATCCTCATCAGCCTGCTGCCGGTGGTGTTCATCGTCTATGTTCAGGTCTCTTTCCAGGCCGGTTTCATCACCAACGACGCCCCACCCGACCCTATCGTCCTACTCGAACGGCTGGACATCCTCCGCTGGCTCAGCTTCCTGCCCTCCGGCTGGCTGGCCCAGGCCCTTCTGGGCGCCCGGCAGGCTGCCTGGGGCCGCTGGCTGGCCTGGAATCTGGCATTGCTGGCCCTGACTGGCGTCGGGTTGGCCGTGCATGTGCGGCTCATGCGCCAACTCTACTTCGGCAACCTCTTCCGCATGGCCGTGCGCCAGAAGGCCGCCACCACCGCCGCCCTGCGCCCCAGCCGTCGCCTGCCCCTGCTCTCGGCCACCACCAGCGCCAGCCTGCTGGCACTCCTGCGCAAAGACTGGCTGAACTTCGCCCGCAGCCCCATGACCGCCCGTCTTTTCTTCCTGCCCATCCTTCTGGCGATCATGGCCTACTTCCTCAGCTTGCCCGAGGTCCCGAACTGGGCGCTGGGCCTGGGCATCGGCGGCTTCGCCACTTTCATGGTGACGGTGCAGATGCACAACCAGATCTGCACCTACGACCATCTCGGCGTCGGCGCGCTTGCCCTCTCACCTGCGCCCCGTCGCCTGGTGTTGGTCAGCTATGCCCTCGTCAACCTCGGCATCGCCGCCCTGCTTGCCATCTTCGGCGGCGTCGCCTCCTTCGCGCGCCACCACGACCCGTCCGTCCTCCTCATGGCCGTGTTCGTCGCCGTGCTGGCCCAGACCATCTTCAACGGCTTGACCCACCTCACCAGCCTCATCTTTCCCTACTACATGGACCTTGAACGCGGGCAGGCGGGGATGAACGAGGCCAAGTCCAGTTTCTTCACCATCTTCACCGTCTTCTTGGGGATGCCGCTGTTGGGGGGGCCGATCTTCGTCCTGATCGCCCTGGCCTTTGCCCTGGCCCCCGTTTACGTCGTCCCGGCCTTCATCCTCGCCCTGGTCTATGCTGTGGCCGGCTACCTCCTCCTCCTCACCATCGCCGGCCGCATCTTCCCCACCCGCGAGGAAAAGCTGGTGGAGACGATGCTGGCGCGGCGGTAGGGGTTATTGGAGATTGGAGGTTGGAGATTGGTTATTGGAGGTTGGAGGTTGGGAGATTCCTTTGCTAAGGCTACCGCCCTCCGCCCTCCGTTCACGGCCCGGCAGCCTCTTCGACGACGGGAACATCGGCTGTGCGCACGGCCTGAGAGACGGCGGCTGAGACCCAGGCCAGGCCGGCGTCCGTCTGCACCTGCCACCAGCTGCGGTCGGGGTTGCTGCCAAGCAGGGGGAGAGGTTGGCCCGGCCTCAGTTGGCCGACGACGGCGAATTCCGTGCCCGGCCCGGCCCGCAGATTGATGACGCCGTTGGCCGCAAACACGGCCGGGCCGTCGATGGCGGTCAGGTCGAGCGGCCCCTGCTTGAGCCAGCGGTCGAAGAAGGCCACCGAACGGGCCATGGCCGTATTGAAATTGGCGGAGATGTTGTGGTTGTCGCCGGGATAAGTGTAGAGCGAAATGGGCATCCCGGCCTCCTGCCCCTGCTCGTATAGAATTTCAGAAAACTCGATCGGCACCGATTCGTCGCCGGCGGCGTGATGCAGTTCGATCGGGCCAGAGAGATCATCCAGGAAGTAGTTGGCCGAGAGGGTGCGCCAGAAATCAGGATTGCTCTCCGGCGAGCCAAAGGCGCTGACCAGGCTGTTGCGCCAACGCCCGCGCGTGCTGGCAGGTGGGGGCGTTGGCGTCGGCCCGCTGCCCCGCCGCCAACGCGTGAGCAAATCTTCATACGAGGCCACCACCCCCGCCCAGATCACGCCTGCCTTGATGTCGGGGTCGGTGACCATGGCCCGCAGGGTGATCCAGCCGCCCATGCTGTGCCCCCACATGCCGATGCGGGCCGGGTCGGCATCCGGGAAGCGTTTCATCGAGGCAACGGCGTTGAGCACATCGATCACATAGTCGGGCGAGCCGTAGGCGCCGCTGGCCGTGCCTTCCGAGCGGTCGTGGCCGCGGTAGTCGGGCCGGAAGACGATGTAGCCGTTGCGGGCGAAGCCATCGACATAGGCCACATAACGCTCGGTGGTGCGGTACTGGCTGGGCGGGATATAGCCGTGGTTGAAGATGATCACCGGCCAGCCGCTTTCTGGCTTCGTCCCCCGCGGCACGGTCAGCAGCCCGAACTGTTTCAACCCTTCAGAATCGTAGGAGGCGTAGTAGCGGTCGTAGTTGGCGCCGGAGGCCAGGGTGGCCTCGATGACGATGTCGCTGCCAGGGTACTCCTGCTGGCGCAAATAGGCGATGCTGAGCGGGTGGACGGGCGTCGGCGTCGCGGTGGGCGTCGCGGTCGGGATCAGGGTCGCAGTGGGCGTGGCCGTGGGCAGGGGGGTGGGCGTGCTGGTAGGAAGGGGGGTGGGCGTGGCCGCCGGCGCCGGCGTCTCGGCCAGGGCCACGGCAGGCGCCTCAGGGGTGGGGGACGGCCGCGCGCGGCTGCACCCGGCCAGGGCCAGGCTGGCTGCCAGCAGCAGGATCAAGCCGGCAGTTGGCCTGATGCGGCGCCGGGCGCGAAGAAATGGGGGTTTGGTAATCATGTCGAAGGACTCCCGGTGTGTGAAAGCGACAGTGCCCCGGTAGTGGTGGCTCCGCCCAAAGCCGCCCGGTCACAAAGTCGTGACGCAGATTAGCGTGCATCCCCCGCGCAGGCAGTAAAGCCGGTCACAATCTTCGCCACTTTCTAGCGGTCGGAGCGCTGCGAGCGCTCCGACCGCTGAATATTGACCGGCTGCGTTTCCTCAGGTATCATCCTGAGTACTGAATCCTATATCTAGAGGAGTCCAACCATGAACACCATCCCCGCCCAGGAGATCAAGCGCCGCGGCCTTGCTGCGGTGGACGAACTGATCGGCAAGGGCGATCTCCACATCATCCGCAACAACCGGCCGCAGTACGTGGTGCTCTCCCGACAACGCTACGAGGAACTGCTCGAAGCGGAGGAGGAAGCAGCGGAAGCGCGACTGCAGGCATCATTGGCAGACCTCAAAGCAGGCCGGCTGCGTCACTTCGCGTCGGCTGAGGAGCTAATCCGGGCGCTCAACGCACCCAGCCAACCCTAAAGGTCTTTGAGACCTTTAGGGTTTCTCGCCAGCTTCAAAACCCCATGACAAGCCCGGTTCCACTCCACTCCGGCGTTTTCTATCATATCTACAACCGCGGCAACAACCGCGAAGACGTATTCGTAGAAGAACGCAACTACCGATACTTCTTGGAGTTATATGCAAAGCATATCGAGCCAGTAGCCAAAACCTACGCCTATGGCCTGCTGAAGAATCACTTTCATCTGGTTGTGCGAACAAGAGACAGCGATGGAGCAGACCCTAGCTCAGACCCTAACTCAGACCCTAAAGGTTTCTCAAAACCTTTAGGGTCTGCTCGCGACCCTTCTCAGGCCTTTTCGAACTTCTTCAATGCTTACGCCAAGGCTATCAACAAAGCCTATGGGCGCACAGGCAGTCTGTTCCAACACCCGTTCGGGCGCATCCAGGTGCAAACCCAATCCTACCTCATGCAGTTGGTGCGCTACGTCCACTTCAATCCGCAGAAACACGGACTGGTCGCCGATTTCCGCCAGTGGCCCCACACGTCGTATCACACTATCCTCAGTCGCGGCCAGACGCTCCTCCAGCGCGAGGCCGTTCTGGGCTGGTTCGGCGGCGTTGACGAGTTCCTGGCCGCGCACCAGATGCCGCCCGACGAGCGCATCATGCGGCCGCTCTCGACTGACGATTTCGACTGATACAGAACCCGCCCCCCACCAGCAGACCCTAAAGGTCTTTGAGACCTTTAGGGTCTAAGCTAGGGTCTAAGCTAGCCGATCCTGCTCGCCAGCCACATCTGACCCTCCACCAACACCACCGCCGAGACGACAACGACGGCAAGCAACAGGGCGATGCCCTTGCCAACCCCCGGTGTGTTGCCGAGCAAGGGGATGTTGTGCCCCGGCCCCAACGCAAATACAAAGTCCGCCACGGCCGTGGCAATGGCGGCTTGCCCCGTGTGTCCCATCCGCCACCCGGCCAGAGCGCCGACAATCGTCGCTGTGAGAAGCAATAGTTCGTCCCTCACACCTCATACAACAAATCCATCACCCCCGCCAACAACTCCTCCACCGCCCCGCGGTACTCGACCGACGCCGCCAGACCGTAGAGCGGGCCGAGACCGTCGGGCGCATCCGGGTGCTGGCGAACATAGGCGATGGCCTCGCCCAGGTCGGCCACGAAGCGTTCTTTGACGCCGGGCTGAGTATGGCGCAAGGTAACGCAGAGATGGGCGCTGGGAGGCAGATGCAGACCGTTCAAACTCCAGTTGCGGCGGGCCATAAACTCGACGAGGCGGTAGATGTTGAGCGCCGGCGAGCGAAAGGCGATCAGGAAGATGGGATCGCCGATGACCTCGATCTCCGGCAGGGCGCGCATCGCCTGCGTGATCCAGGCCGTCGTCTCCAGGATGCGGCGGGCGGCGGCCAGGTAGCCGTCTTCGCCCAGCGCCGCCATCGCCGCCCAGGCCGCCGCGCTCAGCCCGCCGGGCCGGCTGCCGGCGAACGTAGGCGAAAAATAGATGCCGCCGGGCCAGTCGGCTACGGCAAAATACTGGTAATGGCGCAGATCTGAGCCGCGATAGAGCAGGACCGACGTGCCTTTGGCCGTGTAGCCGTATTTGTGGGTGTCCGCCGAGATGGAGGTCACGCCGGGCAGGCGAAAATCGAACGGCGGCACCTCATAGCCCAACTTTTCGGCCCAGGGCAGGATGAAGCCGCCCAGACAGGCGTCGGTGTGGAAGCCAATGCCGGCAGCCCGCGCCAGTTCCGAAAGCTCGGCAATGGGATCGACGATGCCATGCGGGAACGGCGGCGCCGACCCCACCAGGGCAATCGTGTTGGTGGTGATGGCGGCGCGGGTCGCGGCCACGTCGGCGCGGAAATCCGGCCCCACCGGTGTGCGGATCACCTTGAGGCCGAAATACTCGCCGGCCTTGTCGAAGGCGGCGTGGGCGCTGGCCGGGGCCACGATCTCGGGGGCGGTGATGCCCCTGGTCGCCCGCGCCCAATCGCGGTAGGTCTTCATCGCCAGCAGGATGCTCTCGGTGCCGCCCGATGAGACCACGCCGGTGATGCGGTCGGAAGTCCTGTCCGCGCCCAACATGCCGGCGGTCATGCTCACGATCTCCGCCTCGAATTTGCTGGCGCTGGGCCACACGTCGGGGTGGAGGGGGTTGCTCTGCGAGTTGAGGGCATAGACCCGGTTGAGAAAGTCGATGTGGGCCGGGTCGCCGTTGTAGACCCCGCCCGAGACGAAGCCATCCTGCCAGCGCGCCTTCTCCCGCGCGCTGAGCCGCTCCATCTCCTCCAGGATCACTTCCCGGTCGAGGCCCTGGCCGGGCAGGCGTTCGAAACGGACGAAATCATCGCCATAAGGCTTGAGAAGTTGGCTGATCTGGACGACCAGATCGGCGTCGAATTCGATTTCCATTGTCTCCTCCACAGCGGCGTCAGCCGTTGAGTTGATGATAGATGTCTTTGAGCGCCGGATAGACGCGCCGATAGACGCGGTATTGGCGGTCGTAGATGGGCCGCGGGCCGGGATCGGGCGCAACTGTATGCGTCACCGTCGCCAATGGCTTGACGGCCGCGAACGATGGCAGCCATCCCAGGCCGATGGCGGCGATGAAGGCCGCGCCCAGGGCCGAGGTCTCGCGCGGGTGGGCGACGCTCTCCAACCTGCGCCCGGTGGCGTCGGCGATGATCCGCAGCCACGGCAGCCCCCTGGCCCCGCCGCCCAACACCCGCAGCGACCCACACTCGAAGCCGTAGAGGTCAGCGATGGATTCCAGGATCCAGCGCAGATGATAGGCGACGCCTTCGTAGATGGCGCGCGCCATCTGCGCCCGCGTGTGGTTGGCGCCCAGGTTGAGGAAGGCCGCCCTGGCCAGCGGGTCGGGGGCCGGACAGCGTTCACCATACATCCAGGATGTGAAGATCAGATTGCCTGCCCCCGGTGCTTCGGCATCCACATCCGCATCCATCCGCGCCAGGATGCTGCCATCAGGTTCGGCGCCGTAGATCTCCCTGGCCGCCCAGCGCAGGCACTCGCCCACCGTCTCGGACTCGCCGATCAGCAGCAGCTTGTCCGGGTCGGCGGCCTGGATGGTGGCGATGCCGGCCTTGCCCGTCACCCGCTTGCCGGTGATCACGCCCACAAAGCCTGACGTACCCAGGCAGAGATGCGCCTCGCCCTCGCCCACCGCGCCCGACCCCACCGCCGCCGCCTGCGCATCCCCGGCCCCGCCAAAGACCGGCGTCCCCGCCAGCAGCCCCAGCTCGGCGGCCGCCGCCGGCGTCAGCCCGCCCACCCGCTCGTGCGAGCGCACCAGGCGGGGAAACTTGTTGGCATCCAGGCCAAAGAAGTGCATCAGGGTGCGATCCCAGGTCTTGCTCTTCAGGTTGAACAGCCCGGTGACGCTGGCGACGCTCCACTCGGCGACCATTTCGCCGGTGGCGCGGAAAAGCAGATAACCGCTGGCATCCAGCAGCGCCGCGGCCCGGCGGTAGCTGTCCGGCTCATGCCGCTTCAACCACAGATACTTGGGCAGCAGGTCTTTGCCGGTCAGTTCGGCGCCCACGATGCGCGCAAAGATGCCCGGCCCGCCCAACCGGCGCATGACCCATCGCGCCTCCTCGCCGGCGCGACCATCCAGCCAATGGATGCACGGCCGCAGCAAGCCGCCATCGGCATCGACGGCGATGGTGTTGAGCATCTGGGTGGAGAAGGCCAGCCCCGCCACATCTTCCGCCCTGGCCCCTGCCCTATCGAGCGCCTGCCGGGTGCTCAGGGCCACGGCCCGCCACCAATCGTCCACGTTCTGCTCGGCCCAGTTGGGGCGCGGGTAGGTCGTGGCATAGGCAGAGGCGGCGCTGGCAGCGACTTGTCCATCGGCGGTGACGAGAACGGTCTTGCAGCCGCTGGTGCCGACATCATGGGCGACTATGTACTTCGTCACTGCTGACCCTCCTGGGCTGGCCGGTGAGTGGTTGATGGAAGCGATGACCTTTCGGCCAGCCCAGTATAAGGCCAAAACGCCGCCGCCGAAACTCCCCGCCCTGCCCGTGCAAAACGCCCCCATTCGCCCCCACGTCAATGGACTTGACAAGGATGGGACAAGGCCGTATCATCCCCGTTGCGCAAACGTTTGCACAGTCAACTTCCTTTCAACCTGCCATGCACCCTCGCGCTTCGATCAAAGACGTCGCCCGCCTGGCCAAAGTCTCGCCCTCCACCGTCAGCCGCGCCCTGGCCGGGTCGGAGCGGATCAGCGACGACACCAGGCGGCGCGTGCAAACGATTGCCCAAGAACTGGGCTACACCCCCAGCCAGGCCGCCCGCAGCCTGGTCACCGGCGCCAGCCAGAGTATCGCCATCGTCGCCCCCAGCCTGGCCGATCCCTTTTTGGCGGCCGTCATGGCCGGGATCGAGGGCGAGAGCCTGGCCGCCGGCTACCATCTGGTGGTGGCCAGCACTTCGGGCGATGCCAGCCGCGAGATCGAGGGGGTGCGCATGGTGCTCGGCCAACAACCGGACGGTCTCATCGTCCTCAGTTCCCGCGCCGGCAAAGCCTACCAGCAGGTGCTCCCCGGCCTGGACATCCCGGTGGCCTTCGTCAACAGCGACCAGCCCGGCGAGCAGGTGTTTTCCATCGCCACCGACAACGAACACGGCGGCTGGCTGGCCACCCGGCATCTGCTCGACCTGGGGCATCGCCGCATCGCCTTCTTGGGCGGGCCGGCGCAGGGGCGCTCGCAACAGGCGCGGGCAGCCGGCTACCGGCGGGCCTTGCACGAGGCCGGGCTGAACTTCGACCCGGCGCGGGTGGTGGCCGGCGACGGCTCCATCGCCGCCGGACGCGGCGCCCTGACCGAGATCATCGCCGCGCCGCCGTCGCTGCGCCCCACCGCCGTCTTCTGCTACAACGACCTCAGCGCCCTCGGTCTCCTGGCCGAGGCCCATCGCCAGGGCCTGCGCCTGCCCGACCAGCTGGCAGTCGTCGGCTTCGACAACGTCCCCTACGCCGAACTGAGCCTGCCCTCGCTCACCACCGTCGATCAGCGCAAAGAGGAACTCGGCCGCCTGGCCGTCACCACCATCCTGGCCGCCCGGCGCGGCGAGCCTGTGGCCGACATCCGTCTGCGCGGCGACCTCATCCTCCGCGCCAGCACCTGCCCGCCCGGTTGAGTTGAAGGGCGGAGGGCGGAGGACGGAGGACGGAGGCTCGCACGTGGGCGTGCTCACTCCGCTAGAAATTTCACGAAACACGCAACACGAAACACGAAACACCTTTCCCGCCGCCCGTTCGCACGTGGGCGTGCTCACTCCGCTAGAAATTTCACGGAACACGCACCACGCAGCACGGAACACCTTTCCCGCCGCCCGTTCGCACGGGGGCGTGCTCGCTCCGCCGGCTGTTTCACGGAACACGGAACACGTCTCACTCATCACTCATCACTCATCACCCCCCCCACATCCCACCCCGGAGCCAAAACCATGTCCAAAAAGAAAGTACGCGTCGCCATCATCGGCGTCGGCAACTGCGCCTCCGCCCTCGTCCAGGGCGTCCACTACTACCGCAACGCCGACCCGAAAGATTTCGTGCCCGGTCTGATGCACGTCAACCTGGGCGGCTACCACATCGGCGATGTGGAGTTCAGCGCCGCCTTCGACATCGACGCCGACAAAGTCGGCTGCGACCTTTCGCAAGCCATCTTCCGCGGCCAGAACAACACCTATCGCTTTGCCGAACCGGAGCACATGGGCGTGCCCGTGCAGCGCGGGATGACGCACGACGGCCTGGGCCACTACCTCAGCCAGGTAATCGAAAAGGCGCCCGGCCCCACCGCCCCCATCGTCGAAATCCTCAAGGACACCAAGACCGATGTCGTGGTCAACTACCTGCCCGTGGGCAGCGAGATGGCGACGAAATGGTATGTCGAGCAGGTGATCGAGGCCGGCTGCGCCTTCGTCAATGCCATCCCCGTCTTCATCGCGCGCGAACCCTATTGGCAAGGCCGTTTCAAGCGCGCCGGCCTGCCCGTGATCGGCGACGACATCAAGAGCCAGGTGGGCGCCACCATCACCCATCGCGTCCTCACCCGGCTGTTCGAGGATCGCGGGGTGCGGATCGACCGCACCTACCAGCTCAACTTCGGCGGCAACACCGACTTCCTCAACATGCTCGAACGCTCGCGCCTGCAGAGCAAGAAGGAATCCAAGACCAACGCCGTCACCAGCCAGCTTTCGACCCACCAACTCGATGCCCGCAACATCCACGTCGGCCCCAGCGACTACATCGAATGGCTGGATGACCGCAAATGGTGCTACATCCGCATGGAAGGCACCACCTTCGGCGATGTGCCCCTGAACATGGAAGTCAAACTGGAGGTGTGGGACAGCCCCAACAGCGCCGGGGTGATCATCGACGCCGTCCGCTGCGCCAAACTCGGCCTGGATCGCGGCCTGAGCGGCGCCCTTGTGGCTCCCAGCGCCTATTTCAAGAAATCGCCGCCGGTGCAGTACACCGATGACGTGGCTCACCGCCTGGTCGAGGACTTCATCGCCGGCAAAAACAACGAGACGTTGCCGCCCTCGCCGCCGGCGGCGGTCAAATCCGTTGCCGAGATCCCCCAGGTGACAAGGCTCGAACCGGCCCTGTCCTGAACCCCCGCGCCTGAGCAATCCGGCAGGCGGCGAGGAGTGCATCCTCGCCGCCTGTTTTTCTATCCACCGCCCCCCAACGCCTGCTGCACTTCCAGATAAATGCCCTTCGGCTGAAAATCGGGCGAAACGAAGGTGTAGTAGTCGCGCATGTTCTTCTCCAGCCAGGGATAACGAAAGGCCCAGATCGAAAGCGACTCCAGCCAGGGCCACTCCTTCGCCAACTCATAGGCGCGCAGCGTATAGCGAATGCGTTGGGCCGGGCGCACGGCTCGCGTCCAGCGGGGGTGGTCGTTCCAGCCCGCCTCGGTGATGTGGATGGGCTTGTCGCCGTCGCCGTTGGCAACCATGATCGCCCACAACAGTTCCACACGGCGGAAGTTGGTCACCTCCGGGTCGGGCGGGTCATCCGGCGGATAGGTGAGACCGTAAGCATGGACGGCCAGGGCGTCGAAGCAGGGTTTGGCGCCGGCATCGTACATCGCCTGCAAGAAGGCGAGATCGCTCATGCCCAGAGCGCCGGCCGGATCGCCGACGGTGGGGGCCAGGGCGCCGCCCAGGACCACGGCTTCTGGGTTGGCCTGGCGGATGGCCGCGGACGTCTGGCACAGCAGGCGGGTGTAGGCGGCCGGGTCGGGCGGGCGATAGCCCCATTCCAGGGCCAGATTCGGTTCATTCCAAAGGATGATGTACTTCACCCGGCCCTGAAAATGCCCGGCGAAAGCGGCAGCATAGCGGGAGAAATCGTCGAAATTCGCCTCATCGAGATAAGAATTGACCGTTTCTTTGGGCCGCGCCCATTCGGGGACGAAGCCCAGCCGGGCGATGACCGTCAGCCCCTGGCGGTTGGCGTGGTCCACCACCAGGTCGGCGTGCGTCCAGTTGTAGCGGCCAGCCTGCGGCTGGCTGAACGCCCACGGGAAATACTCCACAATCCAGGGCGCGCCCAGCTCGCGAACCATCTCCAGCGTCCGCTTGATCTTCCACGGCTCGACCTCGTTCTCCAGCCGCGTATGCACCCCGGCCTTGGGGTTGGTGGTGACGACCGTCTGCTGCGGCCCCAGCGCCACCCGCAGACGATTCTGCCGCCACTGCCAGGCCAGGCCCACCGTCGCGACCACAAGGGCAAGCACCAAAACGAGGGCGACCAGCAATGGCAGGCGGCGAGGGGACTTCATACCCCATTATTGTGCCAAACTTCACCGACAAGCAAACTGTAATGTGATATGCTTTTTTTGTCTGCACCCCATTGGGTTGAGGGCGCAGCCAACACAAGTCCGTTCGTTCATCATGTCCCCAAGCAGGAGGTTCTCCACCATGAAAGTCCTCATCGTTGGCTCCATGTATCCCCCTGAGCCACTCCAAGAGGGGGCGACAGACGAGCAGAAGGCATTCTATGACGCCCAGAAAGCAGAGTACGACAAGATCAAGAAGCCACAGTTCATCGCTGCCTGCCATGCGTTGGGCGCAGCCCTTGCGCGTGACGACGATCTGATCAGAGTAGGCGTCACTTCATGGCAGATGCTACAAGAGGGCAACACGGTGGCAAGTTATGTTCCACTGGGCGCCGACACGGTGGCAGTCACCGATGGCAAGCGACACCCCATCATCTTCGACGCCCCACAGGAATCCGAACCATCCGACGCCACGGCTGATAGCAAGGACTCGCTGCAGGATTTCAAGAATCTGCGCAATATCGACCTGCAGGAGAAATTCATCCGCAAGAGCAGATACATCACGACAGATAAAAGCACCGGCAAAAGTGTGGAAAAAGTCGCCGACAGAGTAAAAATGATCCCCAACGTGACCGAAGTTGACGGTGTCATACTTGTGGGCGGCACCTATGGCACGTCGGGCATTGGCTACGCCGCCTATTCGATGAACAAACCGGTCATCGCCCTGACTGCATTCGGCGGCACGGGCAAGGACATGGCCGATGACATCCTTTACGACGACTACAATCGCTTCGTCAAGCAGGAAGATGTGACCGCCGCCGAAGTGCGGGCGCTGAGCGCCAACTGGAATGCCAACGTCGACGACGCCGGCAATCATGCCAACGCCGATCTGATCGTGCGGGCCACAAAGAGCATGGCGAAAGCCTATGGCAAGGCCAACAAGACAACGTTAAAGGTGCTGTTGACGACGACTGTCGCCGTGGCGGTGCTGCTCGTGGCCTGGATCCTCATCTATCTCGGCGGCAGCGGCGTCATCAACCCTGCTGCCCAGGCAGTCAAAACCAGCGCAGTAGGCGTCGCGCCCACCATTTCAGCGCCCACGGCCGCGGCCACGGCGCCCGCAACCGGCGATGCAGCGGCGACAACAGCAGGCAATGCGACCTCGACGAAAATGATTGCTCAACTCTGGAGCGGGCCGCTTGCCTTCTTCCTCTTGCTCTACATCTCCGCCCTGCTGGGTGCGGGTCTGCGCCTGCTGACCGCCTATCAGAGCAGCGCCATCACGCAGCTCACCTTTCTCGGTCTGTGGATCGACCTCGTGGTATCGCTGGTCGTCGCCTTTGGCCTGGCGCTCCTCTACCTGATCGGCAGTATTTCTTTCACCGGCGAGGTTGTGGTGCTGGCAGGCACCGATGCCTTCGCCAATATTTCGATCAGCATGTCGCTCCTCGGTCTTGCGGCCGGCTACCTGGTGCCGTTGAACCAGCTGCGCCAGCGCCTGGAGAAGATCATGGCGGAAGAACAAAAATAGGTTTCGAAGCCGGGGTCGAAAACGTGAAGCGTGAGGCGTGAAAATCGTAGGCGGGTTCTCACGTTTCATGCTTCACGTCTTCCGATTGGCGATCAATTCAGAGTCAGTGAGGTGGCCTGGGAAGGGGGCGGAAAGGGGGAGAGACCGGCGGAAGGCCGGGGCCGGGAAGGCCGGGAAAGAAATTTGCTTCTCGAATTGCAGATCGTTATCATTAAGGGATAATCTCATACATTGAGAAGCGGGCGGCTTTCTCGATAGGACCCGAGGCGACAAAGCCTTCGCACTCCCTCGACAAAACCCGGAAGCACCCAATTCGCACTCAGCCTTCGGAGTCGAAAAGATGGTTTTTGTAAGTGAACTTACCGGTAGGGTTGTTGTAGATCTCAACGGCGAACGCGTCGGCCGCCTGGAAGAGGTAATCGCCACGTTGCAGAGCCATACGGCGCGGCCTCGGGTCGTGGCCATCATGGTGAGGCGTTCGGGCGAATCCATGTGTATTGCCCTGGCGGATGTGGCCGTGTTCTTTGCTCCGGCCATTCCCCTGAACAAGCCGCTGCACGATATCGTCCCCTACAAACCGGGTGAGCACGACCTTTACCTGGTGCGCGAGGTGCTGGACAAGCAGATCATCGATACGGACGGCATTCGCGTCGTGCGCGTCAACGATTTGGAGCTGGCCAGGCTTAACGGCGACATCTTCGTGATCAATGTGGACATCGGCGGCATGGGGCTGTTGCGCCGCCTGGGGATGGCAAAGCCGGCCGAGAGGGTAGTGAACCGGCTGGGACGCAAACAGCCGATGGGTCTGGTGCCCTGGGATTCGGTGGAGTTGCTGCTGGGCAATCAGCCCATGCGGCTCAAGGTTCCCAGCAACCGGATTGCGGATCTGCACCCGGCGGACCTGGCGGAAATTATCAGCGACCTGAGCCGTTCTGACAGCAGCAAGTTGCTGGAATCGCTCGATGTCGAGACACTGGCCGACACTCTGGAAGAGGTCGAACCTGATTTCCAGGCCAGCTTGATCGAGATCCTGTCGGACGAGAAGGCAGCCGATGTGCTCGAAGAGATGTCTCCTGACGAGGCCGCTGACCTTCTGGGCGAGCTGTCGGACGACCGCAGCCAAGAACTGCTGAACCTGATGGAAAAGGAAGACGCCGAGGACGTGCGCATGTTGCTCGCCTTCCCTGATGACTCGGCCGGAGGCATCATGACCACCGAGTTCATCACGGTTCCGCCCGATATCACCGCCGAACAAGCCATCGCGCACCTGCGCGAGATGGCAGAGGAAGCCGAAACCATCTTCTACATCTATGTCAGCGACCGCGAGAACCATCTTCTGGGCGTGTTCTCGCTGCAAATGCTGGTGTTGTCGCAATCCAACAGGCTTGTCTCCGACTTCATGCGCACGCGGGTGGTAAGCGTCAGCCCTCAGACCAGCCAGAACGATGTGGCGCAGGCCATCTCCAAATACAACTTGCTGGCGATCCCAGTGGTCGATGCCGAAAATCACATCTTAGGAATCGTCACTGCCGCCGACGCCCTGGACAAGATCATCCCCACGGCCTGGAAGAAGCGCCTGCCGCGCATGTACCGCTGAGCCGAACGGTCTCGCACTGCCATCGAGGGAGGGAGAATGACTCTTTCACAACGCCTCAAGCCGCTGCGCGTTCGCCTGCTGCTGCTGCTGTCAATCGTTGGACCGGGCATCATCACCGCCAATGTCGACAACGACGCTGGCGGCATCACCACCTACTCGGTGGCTGGCGCACATTATGGCTACAGCCTGCTGTGGATGATGCCGCTGGTGGCGCTGGCTCTGATCGTGGTGCAAGAGATGAGCGCCCGCCTGGGCGTCGTCACTGGCAAGGGCCTGAGCGATCTGATCCGCGAAAGCCTAGGGGTGAAGATCGCCGCCCTGATCCTGGGCATCCTGGTCTTTGCCAATTTGGCCAACACCGTCAGCGAATTCGCCGGCGTGGCCGCCAGCATGGAGATCTTCGGCGTCAGCAAATTCATCTCGGTGCCGGTTGCGGCCTTGCTGGTGTGGGTGCTGATCGTCAAAGCCAACTATCGTTGGGTCGAACGGGTGTTTCTCATCGCCAGCGCCCTCTATTTCTCCTATGTCGCTTCGGGCATCATGGCGAAACCGGATTGGGGCGAAGTGGCGAAGGCCCTTGTCACGCCCAGTTTCCGGTTCGACGGCGGTTACATCATCATTTTCGTCACCATCATCGGCACAACCATCGCCCCCTGGATGCAGTTCTACCAGCAGTCGTCAATCGTGGATAAGGGTCTCAAGGTCATCGATTACGGCTACGAGCGCATCGATGTTGTCATCGGCTCGTTGTTCGCGGTCGTGGTGGCCGCGTTCATCATGATCGCCTGCGCCGCCACCCTCTATGCCAACGGCGCTCGTATCGAGACAGCTCAGGACGCGGCCATGGCGCTGCGGCCGCTGGCCGGCCCTTATGCCGCCAGCCTCTTCGCCCTGGGCTTGCTGAACGCTTCGGTCTTCTCGGCGGCCATTCTGCCGCTGTCGACGGCCTATGTTGTGTGCGAAGCCTTCGGCTGGGAGGCCAAGATCAGCCGGTCGTGGGACGAAGCACCCATCTTCTTCTCCCTCTACACCGGTCTGATCGTAGTGGGGGCGGCCATCATCCTGCTGCCGATCAAGTCCCTGGTGCAGACGATGCTGGCCAGCCAGACCCTGAATGGCGTGCTTTTGCCGGTAATCCTGGTGGTAATGTTGCGGCTGATCAACAACAGGCGCCTGATGGGGCCAATGGTGAACGGGCGCGCCTTCAATGTGTTGGCCTGGGTGATTGTGATCGTGCTCGTCGTTCTGACCGGGCTACTGGTGCTTTCGACGTTGGCCCCAGGCTTGTTGGGTTGACCAACCGGCGGCGAACGAGCAGCATCCGGGCACAGATGAAGGGGAGCAGCAGCTGCACGTGGTCACCGTTCAGCATTGCACGGCCGCGCCGGTTCGCGGTCTGTGCCTGACAGGGGAAGGCGCAAAAACCCGAAGAAAAATGACGCGCCGCGCATGATCTTGCGCATGTTTTCACAAAGCCAGGCGCGCTAGAATAATGTCATTGCGACACGAAGGGTCGCGCACTTTCTTCCACACTACGCCAGGAGGTTCTTTGTCCGATGGCAGGACTCGACTCGAACACCCTCAACCAGGTGCTCACCACCCTCAACAAATACGCCGAGAAGAAGCTTACGCCCGACTTCTTGCTCAAGCTCGACCACGAAGACCGCTTCCCCAAGGAAGTGCTCGACGATCTTTATGGCAACATCGGCCTGCACCTGCTGTTCATCCCCGAAGACTACGGCGGCATGGGCGGCGGGGCTTATGACATCTATCGCGTTTCCGAAGTGATGGCCGGCATCGACCTGGGCATCGCCACCGGCGTGCTGGCCACCTTCCTGGGCACCGACCCCATCACTGTTGGCGGCACCGAGGAACAGAAGGCGCACTGGATGGGCCGCATCGCCGACGAAGGCTTGCTGGTGGCCTACGGCGCCACCGAGCCGCAGGCCGGGAGCGATCTGGCGGCGATGAAATCGAAGGCCGAGCCGGTGGTGGAGGACGGTAAGACGGTGGGGTATAGGCTCACCGGCCGCAAGCAGTGGATCAGCAACGGCGGCGTGGCCGACCTCTACACGTTCCTGGCCCTGGCGCCGGGCGGCCCCTCGTGGTTCATCCTCGAACGCGGAGCCGAGGGTTTCAGCCAGGGCAAGCCGGAAGACAAGCACGGCATCCGGGCCAGCAACACGGCGGCGCTTTTTGCCGAGGACGTGTATGTCGATGCCGACCGGCTGGTGGGCGGCGTCGAAGGCCAGGGCTTGATCCAGGCCCAGGCCGTGTTTGGCTACACCCGGCTGATGGTGGCGGCCTTTGGTTTGGGCGGCGGCTGGGCGGCGCTCAAGCGCGCCATCCCCTATTCGCAACTTCGCATCCAGGCCGGGGCGCCGCTCAGCCAGAAGCAAGGCTACACGCACAAGCTGATCGCCCCCAACGCCGTGCGGCTGGAAGCGGCGCGGGCCTACATCGAATGGACGGCGGAGCGTATCGACGGCGGCGACGAGAATTTGCAGACCGAGGGCGCCGTGGCCAAGTACATGGCCACCGAAGCCGGCAACAAGGCCGCCGAAGACAGCATCCAGGCCCTGGGCGGCTATGGCTACACTAAAGAGTACATGGTCGAGAAGGTCAAGCGCGATGTGAAGATCACGACCATCTACGAAGGCACGTCCGAGATCATGGAGTGGACGATCGCTCGCGACCGCTGGCAGCTGCACCTGAAGACGAAGGGCGCCTACTACACCGATTGGGCCGCCCGGCTGATGCAGGCCCCTGCCGCCGACGCCGGCGCCCAAACCGCCGCCCTGGCCCTCAAGGCCCTGGCCGTGATCCTGGAGCGCTGTCGCATCGACCGCCTGACCCGCAACCAGCACGTTCTGTTCCGGCTGGGCGAGTTGATCGCCTTCGCCGAGACCGCTGCCGTCTTCAGCGAGCGCGCGGCCACCCAACCCACCCACGCCATACCGCTCGATCAAGAGACTCTGAAGGCGATGGCCCGCATCCATGCCCGCGACGCCGCCCTCAAAGTCGCGACCGACGGTCTGCGTTGGGCCATTGGCGCCGGTGGTAGGGGCGAGGTGACCTCGCCCCTACTACCCCTCCCCCTCCCCGACATCTACGCCGCGCAGGCCGGCCAGATCGAGGACATGGACTTCGTCGCCCGCAAATTGAACGAAGCGTTTCCAGCGTGAGGTAGTACACAAGGAATAGGTAGACAAGTACACAAGAACTAAGTACACAAGGAATCACGTCACGTCGAAGCGCCTTGCCTACTTGTCTACTTGTTTACTTGTCTACTGATCACCCGATTGAGGTGCTGAACCAATGAACGACATCGCTAACACCGCCATCGCCATCGTGGGCGTAGGCGCCATCCTCCCCCAGGCACCCAGCGCCCCGGCGTTTTGGCAAAATATCAAGAACAAGCGTTATTGCATCACCGAGACGCCGCCCGAACGGTGGAGCATTGCCGACTACTACGATCCCGACCCCGCTGTCCCCGACAAAAGCTATTCCAAGATCGGCGGCTGGGTGCGCGGCTTTCAGTTCGACTGGAAGAAGTACCGCATCCCGCCCAAGGTGGCGGCAGCCATGGACGAAGGTCAGCAGTGGGCCGTAACCATCGCCGCCGAAGCCCTGGCCGACTATGGCTACCCCGACCGCCCGCTCGACACCGACCGCTGCGGCGTGATCATGGGCACAGCCATGGGCGGCGAACTGCACTACATCACCAGCCTGCGTATCGCCTTCCCCGAATACGCCCATTTGCTGGAACAGGCCCCCGAATTCCAGCAGTTGCCGAAGGCCGTGCGCGAGGCGATCTTCGCACAATGGCGCGAACGGGCGGCAAGCAAGTTCCCGGAGATCACCGAAGACAGCATGCCCGGCGAGCTGGCCAACATCGTCTCCGGCCGCATCGCCAACGTGCTCAACCTGCGCGGGCCCAGCTTCATCACCGACGCCGCCTGCGCCTCGGCCCTGGCCGCCATCAACGCCTCGGTCGAGTTGCTGACCCAGGGGCATTGCGATGCGGTGCTCACGGGCGGGGTGGACCGCAACATGGGCGCCAGCAGCTTCATCAAATTCTGCAAGATCGGCGCCCTCAGCGCCACCGGCAGCCGGCCCTTTGGCGACGGCGCCGATGGCTTTGTCATGGGCGAAGGCTCCGCCAGCTTCCTGCTCAAGCGCCTGGCTGACGCCGAGCGCGATGGCGACAAGATCTACGCCGTGATCCGTGGGGTGGGCGGCTCGTCCGACGGCAAGGGCAAGGGCATCACCGCCCCGAACCCGATCGGCCAGGTGCTGGCCACACGCCGCGCCTGGGAGAATGCCGGCCTGGACCCCGCCACCTGCACCCTGGTGGAAGCGCACGGGACGAGCACGAAGGTGGGGGATGTGGTGGAGGTCGAGAGTTTGGCCGAGGTCTTTGGCAGGGCCCCGCGCGGGGCCATCGCCCTGGGTTCGGCTAAGAGTAACATCGGCCATCTCAAGGCAGGGGCTGGCGCCGCCGGTATGCTCAAGGCGGTCATGGCCGTGCACGACAAGCTCCTGCCGCCAACGCTAAACGCCGAGAAACCCAACCCCAACATCGATTTCGCCCAAACGCCCTTCTTCGTCAACCACGAGCTGAGCGAATGGTCCAAGCCAAATGGCTTTCCCCGCCGCGCCGGCGTCAGCGCCTATGGGTTCGGCGGCACCAACTTCCATATCGTGTTGGAGGAGCATGTGCCGGGGATGTTGAAGACCGATGGGCAGAGGGTGTTTGCGTCTGCCGGAGTAGACAAGGAAACAAGTAGACAAGTGGACAAGGTCGCCGTCGCAGCGGCGCCATCGGTCGCGAAAACGCCGCTGCGGGGCATTTTGGCCCTGGGGGCGGCGACGCCGGTGGCATTGAAGGATCGCCTCGACGAGGCCTTCCGCAAGGTGCAGGATGGGTGGACGCCGCCCATCGCCGCGCCGGATCCCGCCGACCTTTCTGCGCCCGAGCGCCTCGTGATCGATTTCGGCGACCACGACGAGCTGCTGGATCGCATCCAGAAGGCGCGTAAGGCCCTCGGCTTCGACAATCCCGCCGCCTGGAAAGCGCTGATGGCGCAGGGCATCTTCCGCGGCAGCGGCAAAGCGCCGGGCAAGATCGCCTTCCTCTTCCCCGGCCAGGGCAGCCAGTATGCCAACATGGGCCGCGAGCTGGCCGCCCGCGAGCCGGTGGTCAAGCGCCTGTTCGCCGACGCCGACCGGGTGATGACGCCCATCCTCGGCCGCCCGCTCACCAGCTACATCTTCGTGGACGGCGACAACCCGGCGGCCATGAAACAGGCCGAATTCGATCTGATGCAAACGGCCATCACCCAGCCGGCCATGCTGACGATGGACACCGCCGTTTATGAGTTGCTGGCCGAGTACGGCATCCACCCGGACATGGTCATGGGCCACTCGCTCGGCGAGTACGGCGCCCTCATCGCCGCCGGCATCATGCACTTCAGCGACGCGCTGGAGGCTTCGGCCGCGCGCGGTCGCGAGATGACGGCCATCAACAATCTCGAAGACAACGGCTGGATGGCCGCTGTGATCGGCCCGTTGGACGTGATCCTGGAAACGCTCAAGCAGGTCGATGGCTATGTCATCCCGGCCAATATCAATTCTTACAATCAAGTGGTGATCGGCGGGGCAAGCAAAGCGGTCGAGCAGGCCATCAATCTCTTCAACCAGAAAGGGATGCAGGCCATGCGCATCCCGGTCAGCCATGCCTTCCACACCCGCATCGTCGCCCCGGCCAGCCAGCCGCTGCGCAAGGTGCTCGACCGGCTGGAAATCCACGAACCGCAGTTGTCGCTGGTCGCCAACGTCACCGGCGACATCTACCCGACCACGGTCGAGGGCATCAAAGATATCCTCGAGCAGCAGGTGGCCGCCACCGTGCAATGGGTGAAGGGCATGGAAACGCTCTACGCCCACGGCTGCCGCATGTTCATCGAGGTCGGCCCCAAGAAGGCGCTGAAAGGCTTCGCGGATGATGTGCTCGGCGACAAGCCCGACGTGGTCTCCCTCTTCACCAATCATCCCAAGTTCGGCGAGCTGCCGACGTTCAATCAGGCGTTGTGTGGGTTGTATGCGGCGGGATATGGGGCAGAGCCTGTCCTGAGTGAAACGAAGGATGGCAAGTGGCAGGTGGCAGGTGACGGTCAGAGTGCCGTTGTCGCCGCGACGCAACCTGCTCCGGTCATGACGATGCCTGCGCCCGCCCCTGTTGCTCCGCCCGCCCCCGCTCCCCTCCCGCCCGCACCGCGACCCCTGGAGGTCGCCCCCATGCCTCAACCCGCCGTCAATGATGCTCTGGCGCTCCTCGCCCAGGCAATCTCCAATCTCCAATCCCCAATCTCCAATCCCCGCCCCTTCGACCGCAACGATGCCCCCCTCGGCTCGATCGTGGTCTCGGGCACCGGGTTGGGCCTGCCCGGCGCCGAAAAACCGGTGATGGACCCGGACAATGCCCTGCGCATCCTGCGCGGCGAGCAGTTCATCGACCTCATCCCCGAACGCTTCCGCCATCGCATCCAGGACAAGCGCATCACCCGCGTGGTCAAGGCCGACGACGGCGGCGGCAGCTTCCAGGTCATCACTGACCCGGACGAGGTGATCAAGCTGGCCGGGCGACCGGGGTCGTTCGATCTCGAGGCTGAATACGGTGTGCCCGGCAAGCTGATCGAAGCCCTCGACACCACCACTCAGTTGGCGATGGCCGCCGGACTCGACGCCCTGCGCGAAGCCGGCATCCCCCTCGTGCAGACCTTCAAGCCCACCACCACCGGCAAATTCCTGCCCGACCGCTGGCTGTTGCCCGTGTCGATGCGCGACGAAACCGGCGTCATCTTCGCCAGCGCCTTCCCCGGCGGCGACCGTTTCGCTCAGGAGATGGCCAATTACTACGCCTGGCAGAACCGGCTCGACCAACTCAAGATGTTGGAGGATCTGCGGCAATACGCGAGCGACGCCGTCACTTTACAGGAGATCAACCGCCGCATCGTCGATCTGCGCGAGCAGATGGAGCGCCAGCCGTATTTCTTCGACCGCCGCTTCCTCTTCCGCATCCTGGCCATGGGCCACAGCCAGTTCGCCGAATACATCGGCGCCCGCGGCCCCAATACGCAGGTGAACGCCGCCTGCGCCAGCACGGCCCAGGCCGTCGCCATCGCCGAAGACTGGATCCGCTCTGGCCGCTGCCGCCGCGTGATCGTGGTCGGGGCCGACAACGTCACCGGCGACAACCTGATCGAGTGGGTGGGCGCGGGCTTTTTGGCCACCGGCGCCGCCGCCACCGACAACCGCGTGGACCTGGCCGCCCTGCCCTTCGACAAGCGCCGTCACGGCACCCTGCTGGGCATGGGCGCCTGCGCCCTGGTGGTCGAAAGTGAGGACGCCGTGCGCGAACGCGGGATGCGCGGCATCGTCGAACTGCTGAGCAGCGAGAGCAGCAACAGCGCTTTTCATGGCACCCGGCTGGATGTCGATCACATTTCGTTGGTGATGGAGAACCTGGTGGCAGCAGCCGAGCGCCGCTTTGGCCTCAACCGCTATGCCGTGGCCCCGCAGATGGTGTTCATGTCGCACGAGACCTTCACCCCGGCTCGCGGCGGCAGCGCCGCTGCCGAAGTGGTGGCCCTGCGCAAAACCTTCGGCGAGGCGGCCAACGACATCATCGTCGCCAACACGAAGGGCTTCACCGGGCACCCGATGGGCGTGGGCGTGGAAGATGTGATCGCCATCAAAGCGCTCGAATACGGCATCGTGCCGCCGGTGCCCAATTTCAAGGAAGTCGATCCCGACCTCGGCGTGCTCAACCTCAGCCGCGGCGGGCGCTATCCCGTGCAATATGCCATGCACCTGGCCGCGGGCTTCGGCTCGCAGATCGCCATGACATTCACCCGCCGCATCCCCGGCGGTTTGGATCGCATCGACAACAAAGCTCGCTACCAACGTTGGCTGGCCGATGTCAGCGGCTACGACAACGTCGACGCCGAAGTCGTCAAACGGGTGCTGCGGGTGAAGAGCAATGGCGTGCCGGGCCGGGCGCCGGTGGGCAGTTCCTGGCAGTACGGCCTCGGCCCCAGCGTGCGCGCTGCCGCCCCCGGCGACGGCGTGGCCCCGGCCTTTGCCGCCGCCTACCGTCCGGCGCCGATGGCCGAAGTGGCGGCGCTGCTGGGGAAGAAGGATGGAAGCGGGAAGCGGGAAGCGGGAAGCGAGCCTCAACCGGCGCCCGCCCCTGTTCCCACGCCGCCGCCCGCGCTGGTCAAAGTCGCTCCTGCGCCCATACCGCCCGCGCCGGCCCCGGCTCCAGTGAGATTGGAGAGTAGAGATCAGAGATTAGAGGCGCCTCCTGCACCCGCCCAATCTCCAATCTCCAATCTCCAATCTCCCACCCCCGTCGCCGATCCCGTCGTCACCCAAGTCCTGTCCCTCGTCGCCGCCAAGACTGGCTACCCACAGGACATGCTCGAACTCGACCTCGACCTCGAAGCCGACCTGGGCATCGACACGGTCAAGCAGGCCGAGACCTTCGCGGCGGTGCGCGAGACTTTCGCCATCCCGCTGCAAGAAGGGCTGAGCCTGCGCGACTACCCCACCCTGGCCAGCGTGGTTGGCTTCGTGCGGGCCATGCGGCCGGATCTGGAGAGATTGGAGAGTAGAGACCAGAGATTGGAAGCAGCGCCTGCGCCCGCCCCATCTCCAATCTCCAATCTCCCATCTCCCGCCACCGATCCCGTCGTCACCCAAGTCCTGTCCCTCGTCGCCGCCAAGACTGGCTACCCACAGGACATGCTCGAACTCGACCTCGACCTCGAAGCCGACCTGGGCATCGACACGGTCAAGCAGGCCGAGACCTTCGCGGCGGTGCGCGAGACTTTCGCCATCCCGCTGCAAGAAGGGCTGAGCCTGCGCGATTACCCCACTCTGGCCAGCGTGGTTGGCTTCGTGCGGGCCATGCGCCCGGATTTGGGGAGATTGGAGAGTAGAGACCAGAGATTGGAAGCAGCGCCTGCGCCCGCCCCATCTCCAATCTCCAATCTCCCATCTCCCGCCACCGATCCCGTCGTCACCCAAGTCCTGTCCCTCGTCGCCGCCAAAACCGGCTACCCACAGGACATGCTCGAACTCGACCTCGACCTGGAAGCCGACCTGGGCATCGACACCGTCAAGCAGGCCGAGACCTTCGCCGCGGTGCGCGAGACTTTCAACATCCCGCTGCAAGAAGGGCTGAGCCTGCGCGATTACCCCACTCTGGCCAGCGTGGTTGGCTTCGTGCGGGCCATGCGGCCGGATCTGGAGAGATTGGAGAGTAGAGAGCAGAGATTGGAGGCAGTGCCTGCGCCCGCCCCATCTCCAATCTCCAATCTCCCATCTCCCGCCACCGATCCCGTCGTCACCCAAGTCCTGTCCCTCGTCGCCGCCAAAACCGGCTACCCACAGGACATGCTGGAACTCGACCTCGACCTCGAAGCCGACCTGGGTATCGACACGGTCAAGCAGGCCGAGACCTTCGCGGCGGTGCGCGAGACTTTCAACATCCCGCTGCAAGTAGGGCTGAGCCTGCGCGATTACCCCACTCTGGCCAGCGTGGTTGGCTTCGTGCGGGCCATGCGCCCGGATTTGGGGAGATTGGAGAGTAGAGACCAGAGAGTGGAGGCAGCGCCTGCGCCCGCCCCATCTCCAATCTCCAATCTCCAACCTCCCACCCCCGCCGTGCCAACCATCGGCACGCTGGAGGATGCCGACAAAATGCCCCGCCGCGTGCCTGTGCCCGCCCTCCGGCCCGCCATCGACCTGTGCAAGCCCACCGGCGTCGCCCTGGACGAGGGCAGCCGGGTGGTGGTCATGTTGGATCGGGGCGGGGTCGGCAAGGCGCTGGTCAACCGGCTAGAGAAGCTGGGGGTCAGCACGCTGGTGGTCGAGCCGGGCGCCGCCACTGCTGACCTGGATGCGCAGCTCAAAGCCTGGCTGGCCGGCGGCCCCATCCAGGGCGTTTACTGGCTGCCAGCGCTCGACGTCGAACCCAATCTTGAAGACATGACGCTGGCCGACTGGCGCGAACTCAATCGCCAGCGAGTCAAGAATCTCTACACGGCCATGCGGGCGCTGTACGAATCGGTGCGCGGCCCCGGCCGCTTCCTGGTCTCGGCCACCCGGCTGGGCGGGCTGCACGGCTACGGCCCCGAAGGCGCCACTGCTCCCCTGGGCGGTGCCGTCACCGGCTTCAGCAAAGCCTACAACATCGAGCAGGGCATGAAGCCCGAAGGCCAGGGCCTGTTGGTCAAAGCGGTGGACTTCGAGATCAGCCGCAAGACCGCCGACCCCGCCGACCAGCTCATCGCCGAGACGCTGTACGACCCCGGCGCGGTCGAGATCGGCTATCATGACGGCCTGCGTTTCGCCATCACTTTGGTCGAGAAAGCGGCCAGGGACGGGAATCCGGGCATGATGCTGGGGCCAGAAACGGTCTTCGCCGTCACCGGCGCAGCCGGCGGCATCACCAGCGCCATCGTCACCGACCTGGCCGTGGCCAGCCGCGGCGTCTTTTACCTGCTGGATTTGGTGCCCTGCCCGGCCCGCGACGATGCCAACGTGCGCCTGTTCCGCAGCGATAAAGAGGCGCTCAAGCTCAAGCTGATCGAGGATGCCCGCAGCAAAGGCGAAAAGCCCACGCCCAAGCAGATCGACCAGCAGATCATCGGCATCGAACGCTCGGAGGCGGCGCTGCGCGCGGTCGAGACCGCCGAAGCCGCCGGCGCCAGGGTGCACTACTTCGCCCTCGACCTGCGCGATGGCGAGGCCGTGAGCCGGGTGGTCGAGGACATCCGGGCGCGCTACGGCAAGATCGACGTGTTGCTGCACGCCGGCGGCCTGCTCATCGACCGCACCCTGCCCAACAAAGAGCCGAACCAATTCGATCTGGTTTTCGATGTCAAGGCCGACGGCTTCTTCAGCCTGCTGAAAGCGGCCAAAGGCCTGCCGCTCGGGGCCACGGTCTCGTTCAGCTCGGTGGCCGGGCGCTTCGGCAACAACGGCCAGAGCGACTATGCCGCAGCCAACGACCTGCTATGCAAGGTCAGCAGTTCGATGCGCCACTGGCGGCCCGACACGCGCGGCATCGCCATCGACTGGACGGCCTGGGGGCAGATCGGCATGGCCTCGCGCGGCTCGGTGCCGCAGATCATGGAGGCCCTGGGCGTGGACATGCTCCCGCCCGAAGCCGGCGTGCCCACCATCCGCCGCGAGCTAACCTACGGCGGGGCCCGCGGCGAGATCGTCGTGGCCGGTCGCCTGGGCGCCTGGCTGGAGGAGCGCGACCCCACCGGCGGCCTCGACCCGGCCAAAGCGGCTGCGGCCCTGGCTGCTCGCTCGCCCCGCCTGCCCATGGTTGGCGAGATCAAAGCCGCCAAACTGTACGGCGGCATCGAGGTGGAGACGCCGCTCGACCCCAAAGTTCAGCCTTTCCTCTTCGACCACATGCCCGACCCCGAAACTCCGTGGCTGCCCGGCGTCATGGCCACCGAGAGCCTGGCCGAAGCCGCCAGCCTGCTGGCCCCCGGCTACCACATCGTCGCGGTCGAGAACGAAGAGATGATGGGCGCGTTCAAGTTCTTCCGCCTGGAGCCGCGCACGCTCTACCTCAACGCCAGCATCTTTGCTGCGGCCGGCAACGACCTGCTCGCCCACGTGACTCTGCGCTCGGTGACGAAACCGGCCAAAGAGGGCCTGCCCACGCAGGTGAAGGAGCACTTCGCTGCCGATGTGCGGCTGCGCAAGGGCGAGAAAGGCGAGGGGGGCGAGGGGGGCGAGGGGACCTCGCCCCTACCGGACGTCGATTTTGCTCCGCCGGCCGACCTGCCCATCACCGCCGAAGCGGTGTACAAACGCTTCTTCCACGGCCCCGCCTATCAGGTGATCGAGCGGGCTATGGTGGCCGGGAACCGAGCCATCGGCCTCTTCTCCGCCCACCTGCCGCCGAACACCGCGGGCGAGGTTTCGGGCGAGGTTTCGGGCGAGGTTTCGGGCGAGGGGACCTCGCCCCTACGGATGGCCCCGCGGCTGGTCGAGCTTTGCTTCCAGTTGGCGGCGCTGTGGCACCAGGAAACGCACGGGGCCATGGCCTTCCCGCTTGGCTTCCGCTCGGTGACGGCCTATCGCCAGGAAGCGGACGCAACCGGACGGCTCTACGGCCTCGTCGCCACCGAAGATGCGGGCGAGACCTTCGACTGCCGTGTGGTGGACGAAGCCGGGAACGTCTTCGTCGAGCTGAACGGTTATCGCACGGTGGCGCGACCGGCGTGATGCCCAAGCGATGCTCGGAAAGGAGATTGGAGATTGGTTGATCGGAGAGTAGACTTCTCCCCATCGATCTCCAATCCCCTTGACGAGGTGAACATGAGCACAACCCTCACCCTGACATTACCCGAATCGGTTTACCAGCAGATGCAGGCGCGCGCAAACGCAATCGCGCGCCCGGTCGAAGAGCTTGCCGCCGATCTCATCGCGGCGGGTGTTCAAGATGGGGCGCCGCCCGTGCTGTCTGTGCCAGATCCAGATGTCGAAAGGGAGCGAGTGGCCTACCTGAAGCTCCACCCATTTCTTCTGCGAGCCTATCCCAACGAGTTCGTTGCAGTCCTCGACGGCAAGATGATCGACCACGATACCGAAGAAGATGATCTCATGCGTCGCGTCGAAGAGAAATACCCGGATCACTTCGTGTGGGTGTCACAAGTGCTTGCCGAGCCAATCCCAGTTTTTTATGCACCGTCAATGCGACTTGATTCAGCGACCGAACCATGATCTATACCTATCCTTACAGCAACCGTGGATTCGATCCCGCCGCGCCCGTGACGACGATCAGCCTCCGCTCCACATCCACTGAATTGAGTTGGATGCACTTGTCGACTCAGGCTCAGATGCCACCATCGTGCCGTTGCGCCATCTGTATGCCATCGGCGCCCGAAAGATCGGACAAGGACGTATGCGGGGGATTGTTGGGTTGGGCCAAGAAGTGGATTTGTATAGCGTTTTCGTGCGCTTTGGCAACCGTGAACAGCGAACACGGGTTGTCGGCCACCCTTCCAGTCAGGAAGTGATTCTGGGCCGCGATATTCTGAACCAGTATTTTGTGGCGCTGAACGGCCCGGCTAACACGACTGAGGTTCATGTTGAAGCATGATGCTTGCTCAAACAAGGAGTCAATATGTCTGAAGAGACTACAACGGCCATCGTTGCGCCCGTTCAGGGCGAAATCGAGGCCCTGCAAACCAGAGTGCAAGAACTGGAGACGCAGTTGCAGGCTGTGCAAGGCCGGCTGCCCAACACCTGGCTGCTGAGCGACAACCTGCTCAAGCGCGCCTTCGGCGTCTACGGCCATTACCTTCTCGCCGGCCTGATCATCGCTGTGCCTATCATGGCCTGCTCGTTCTTCATGTTCTTCGTCATGGCCATGATGGCGGCCATCTTCGGCGAAGGTTATGCCTATTAAGCTCCTGTGCACCGATAGGATGCTCTTGCCACCCTATGCCACGCATCATGAGCCTTGCGGCATTCTGTCATAGTCCTCCGGCTCGACATCCGGCGCCTCTGCCAATGCCTTCAGATAAGCAGCGCGGTCGCCTCGCTGCGCTCGTTGCAGCAAGTACTCTTCGGTCAGCAAAGCCGATAGTTTTTCGGCCACCGCAAGCGTCACGAACTGATTGATCGAGGTGCCTTCTCGTTGCACGATGTCTTTCAAGCCTTTGTGCAACGAGTCAGGCAAGCGCAAACTTAGCGTCGTCATTTCGCTTCTCCGATAAGAATGAGGAATTCAGCGGGCGTTACCGCACTCAGGTTGAATTGCTCAACACCCAAGAAATGCCTCTTATTATGAGTGACAATATAGCTACATTGCGCCTTCACTGCAAGCTCCAATATCATGTCATCCTTGGCGTCTGATAAAAAAGGTCGCCAGAGAAAGAAAATCGCATGTCTATGTGCTATTGCGCAATGAAAATCCAAAATCGTATCCACAGCCGTCTTGGAGACTTGAAGATGTGGCAATTCGCGATACAGGGTGGCTTCATACTCGAACACAAGGGGCACCGACACATTGATGTCAAAGCGTCCGGCGCCAACGAGTTCGAGGACGCGAAAGGAGGCTCCCCGACTGGAGCGCAGTCCCGCTACAAGTACACTGGTGTCGATCACGATTTGCGGTTCGTTCATTGCTGGTATTATATGCAGCACCAACGGTCAATCAAAATCTTTCAAGATCACGAGTGCGCTACGATTCAGGGGAATACAGGCTGAATCACATCATGCTCCTCCATCTCCTGCAAACCCTCGCCGCCTCACCCACCCTGGCCGAAGGCATCGCCCCGCCCGGTCTGCTGCACCCCACCGAGCAAGCCCACCTCGACGCCTTCCGCGTGGTCAAGCGCCGCCGCGACTGGCTGCTGGGCCGCTGGACGGCCAAGCATCTCGTGCAGCAATACCTTATGCAAATTCAGGGCGGGGAGACCCAGGGCGGGGAGACCCAGGGCGGGGAGACCCAGGGCGGGGAGACCCAGGGCGGGGAGACCCAGGGCGGGGAGACCCAGGGCGGGGAGACCCCGCCCCTACGGGCCATCCTCATCCTCGCCGCCCCCGACGGCGCCCCCTACGCCGCCCTCGCCGACAACGCCACACGCAACACGCAACACGCAATAACCAATCTCCAATCTCCAATCTCCACTCTCCCCCTCTCCCTCTCCATCAGCCACTCCGCCGATCGCGCCTTCTGCGCCCTGACAGATGAGCCAGAAACCACGGTCGGGGCCGACATCGAACGGATCGAGCCACGCGAGCCAGGCTTCGTCGAGCAGTTCTTCACGCCAGCCGAAATCGCCGCCGTCGGCGCCGTCCCGCCCGATCAGCGCGATACATTGATCACCGCCATCTGGAGCGCCAAAGAAGCGGTGTTGAAGGCGCTGCGGGTGGGGCTAAGGGCCGATACCCGTCTCCTCACGTGTTGCTTCCCGTCGCCTTTGGCGCCCAGCGATGGTTGGGGCGTCTTCCGGACCCAGTGCGACGCCTCGTTGTTGTCGATAGATCAGCCGTTTGAGATCAACGGTTGGTGGCGATGCGACGACGGCTTTGTCATGACCCTGGCAACCATCGCCAATTGACTGATCTCCCATCTCTCATCTCCCTCCACTTGGAGGCGCATCTTGGAACTCACCTTCGATCCCCACATTCAAAAGCTTCGCCAACGCAAAGCCATCGCCGCCGGTTCTGACAAAGAAACCGACGCCCAACACCAAAAGGGCCGGCTCACCGCCCGCGAGCGTCTCGACCTGCTCTTCGACCCCGGCACCTTCGAAGAAATCGACACCCTGGCCCTGCCCCGCACCGAGAAATACCTGGATGGCCGCGCTTCGCGCTACGGCGATGGCGTCATCACCGGCTTTGGCCTCGTCAACGGCCGCCATGTCTTCGCCGCCTCGCAGGTGGCGGGCGTGATGGGCGGCTCGTTGGGCGAGATGCATGCCAACAAGATCGTCAAGGTGATGCAGATGGCGCTCAAATATGGCGCCCCTTTCATCGCCCTCAACGACTCCGGCGGCGCCCGCATCCAGGAGGGCGTGGACAGTCTGGCCGGCTATGCCAAAATCTTCGACGCCAACTGCGAAGCCTCCGGCGTCATCCCCCAGCTTTCGGTCATCCTGGGGCCGTGCGCGGGCGGCGCCGTCTACTCCCCGGCCCTCACCGATTTCGTGTTCATGACCGAGAACTCCTACATGTTCATCACCGGGCCAGAGGTGGTGCGGGCGGTGATGCAGGAACAGGTCAGCTTCGAGGAACTGGGCGGCGGCCTCATCCACAGCAAGGAAAGCGGGGTGAGCCACTTCTTGTCGAAAGACGACCGCGAATGCCTCGTGCTCGTGCGCGACCTGCTCGGCTACCTGCCTGCCACCAACCAGGACGACCCGCCCTACATCCCGCCGGTGGATGATCCCGACCGCCGCTGCCCAGAACTGGAAGAACTCGTCCCGGTCGATTCCCGCCGCCCTTACGATGTCCGCAAGGTGATCGCCAGCATCTTCGATGATGGCCGCTTCTTGGAAGTGCACCGGCTGTGGGCCGAGAACATGGTGGTGGGTTTCGCCCGGTTGAACGGCTGGGTGGTGGGTGTGGTGGCCAACCAGCCGATGGTGTTGGCGGGCTGCATCGACATCAAAGCCTCGATCAAGGCCGCCCACTTCATCCGCACCTGCGATGCCTTCAACATCCCCATCATCACCCTCCAAGATGTGCCCGGCTTCCTGCCCGGCCGCCATCAGGAATATGGCGGCATCATCCGCAACGGCGCCCGCATGATCTACGCCTACTCGGAGGCGACCGTGCCTAAGCTCATGGTCATCACCCGCAAGAGTTACGGCGGCGCCTATTGCATGATGAGCAGCAAGGGGCTGCGCGGCGACCTCCTGTACGCCTGGCCCAACGCCGAAATCGCGGTTATGGGCGCCGAAGGCGCTGTCAATGTCTTGTTCAAAAAAGAGGTCTCGGCCGCACCCGACCCCGACGCCAAACGCAAGGAACTGGTGGCCGATTACGAAGAACGTTTCAACAACCCCTATGTCTGCGCCGCCCGCGGCCTGATCGACGATGTGATCGAGCCGCGCGACACCCGCCGCGTCCTCATCCGCGCCCTCGAAGTCACCCTCTCGAAGCGCGAACGCCATCAGCCGAAAAAGCACGGCTTATCGCCTGCATAGTAGTAGTTGGTAATTGGCTATGAGTAATAACCAATTACCAATTACCAATAACTAATAACCAACCCTATGTTCAAAAAAGTCCTCATCGCCAATCGCGGCGAAATCGCCGTCCGCATCATCCGCACTTGTCGGGACATGGGAATCAAGACGGTGGCCGTCTATGCGCCCTCTGACCAGGACTCATTGCACGTGCGCCTGGCCGACGAATCCCTGCCGTTGCGCTCGCCCGAACGCTATGCCGATGCCGAAGCCCTGCTGGCCACTGCCCGTGCGACCGGCGCCGAAGCCATCCACCCCGGCTACGGCTTCGTGGCCGAAAATGCCGCTTTTGCCGCCATGTGCCAGGAGACAGGCGTCGTCTTCATCGGGCCTTCGCCTGCCACCCTGGCCCGTTTCGAGCGCAAAGCGGCCATGCTCACCACTGCCGACGAAGCCGGATTCTGCACGCCGCCCCACACCGACGCCTGCTTCGACGCCCAGGATGAGCAAGCCCTGACGGCCGCCGCCGCAGGGCTGGGCTACCCGGTCGTGATCAAGTCCTGCCGGGGCGGTCGCGGTCGCGGCACGCGCCTGGCCTTCCGCGCCGAACGGCTGGCCGAGTTGGTGCGCAATGCTCAGGCCGAGGCCCAACGCATCTATGGCGATAGCCTGGTCTATCTCGAGCGCGCCGTCTGGCCGGCCTATCATGTCGATGTCCAGATCCTGGCCGACCACCACGGCCACATCATCCACCTGGGCGAGCGCTGCAGCTCGTTGCAGCAACACAACCAGAAGCTCATCACCGAGACGCCCGCCCCCTGTCTCACCCCTCGCCAGCGCCAACACGTCTGCCAGGCGGCGGTCAACCTCGCCCGGCTGTTCGACTTTCGCGGCGCCGGCACGGTCGAATTTCTGGTCGGCAGCGAAGGGACGGCCTGCTTCAGCGACTTCAAGGGCCGGATCCAGGTGGAGCACCCCACCACCGAAATGGTCAGCGGCGTCGATATCGTGGCCGAACAGCTGGCCATCGCCGCCGGTCAGCCGCTGCGCCTGCGTCAGGAAGACGTGAACCTGAGCGGTTGGGCCATGCAATGCCGGATCAATGCCGAAGACCCGTGGAACCACTTCTTGCCCAGCCCCGGCATCCTGCATCGCTTCCGGCTGCCCGGCGGGCTGAATGTGCGCGTGGACACCTATGGCTACGGCGGCTGTATCGTCCCCGTGCGTTACGACTCGCTGCTGGCGCTGGTCGTGACCTGGGCCGAAGACCGCGCCGCCTGCATCCGGCGGATGCAGAGGGCCTTGCAGGACTTCGTCATCCTCGGCGTCCAGACCAACGCGGCGCTGCACCAACGCATCGTCGAACACCCCGACTTCATCGATGGCCGCTACGACACCGACTTCATCCATCACGCCCAGCTCGCCGACCCCGCCCCCCTGGCCGACCTGAGCGATGTGGCCATCGCCGCCGCCGTCGCTTACGAGCGCCGCAACAAAACCCCGCGCCCGGTGCAGCCCCAGCGCCTGCAATCGGGCTGGCATCGCTCGCTGCGGCAACTGCCGGTCTGATCCCGCGCCCGGCTGGCAAAGAGAGATTCTAGCTATGAGCATCCTACGCGTCACCCTCGATGGCAAGACCTACGACATCCGTTTGCAGGCCGATCCATCCGACCCCGAACACTTCCTGGCCGAGGTGGATGGCCGGACGGTGGAAGTCATCGCCCCGCTTGGCGACAACCAGAACTTGTTGGAGTGGGCGATCATCGGCAACAAGCCCTACGAGTTGGCCCTTGACAAAGACCTAGATTGGATTCACACCTGGAGCGGACGCCACACCCTGGCCATCCGCGACCTGGAGGCGGCGTTTGTGCGTATGCCCGGCGGCGATGGTCGGGTGAAGGCGCCCATCCCCGGCCTCATCGCCAGGCTGCTGGTCGAGGCCGGGACGCCGGTCGAGATCGGCCAGCCGCTGCTGGTGTTGGAGGCGATGAAGATGGAGAACGAAATCCGGGCCACGCGCTCAGGGATCATCGCCGACCTGCGCGTGCAGCCTGGCCAGACGGTGATGATGGGCGAGGTGCTGGCCGAGATCGCCTGAGATGCAACGACGCCGTTCTGCCTTTGCCCGCCCCCTTGCGGTCTGCTACAATCGCGCCAGTGTTTCTGGCAAGCCGATTGCTCATCGACGAGGCAGCTATGACCCTGGCAACCGCACGTGATCTATCGATCATCCTTCTGGCCATTGAGGCATTCGTATTCGCTTTGGTTATTGGGGCGGCGTTGTATTTCGTGACGCGGGGGATGCGTAGGGGCAACCAATGGCTGCGCACGATCGGTTTTCCCGAGGCCCAACGCTACGCCCGCCTGATCGCCGAACAAACCCAGGTCTATAGCGACAAAGTCACCCGGCCCATCGTCCAGGTCGAAACCTCTACCCACCGCGCCCGCCGGACGGTGGCCGCCGTGCCGGGGCTGTTCCGCAACCGCCGTTCCAGGAGATAGCATGATCACACGAACTCAAAGCCGCACTCAAAGCCGCACCTCCGACCGCAGCCGCTTCATCCTCATCGGCGCGCTGATAGGCGCTGCCATTGGTCTGGTGGGGGCGCTGGTGGCCGCCGGCACGCTGGAAGAACGCCGGCGTCGCAGCGAATCCGGCATCGTCCCGGCGCCGCCCAAGCTCGGAGACACCGTCAAATTCGCCATCGCCGCCCTGATGCTGTTGCGGCAGTTTGCCGATCTGCTCACACCAGGCGATTGACGCCGCCAGGCCGGTTGGCACGCGGGCGAGACGACCCTGCCCCTGCCGCCGACCCCAAACAACCCCAAATCAAACTGGAGAAGCCTCATGGCAACGAAGGTAGGCACGAGTGAACGGCCCTTGCGCATCGCCATCATTGGCGCAGGGCCGTCTGGTTTCTATGCCGCACAGGCCCTCTTGGGCCAGCAAGACTATCAGGTGGCGATCGATATCATCGACCATCTGCCCGCCCCCTTTGGCCTGGTGCGCTACGGCGTGGCGCCCGACCACCAGAAAATCAAATCCGTCACCAAAGTCTACGAGAAGATTGCCGAAGACCCGCGCGTCCGCTTCCTGGGCAATGTCACTTTCGGCGTCGATCTCAGCCACGATGACATCCGCGCCCATTACGACCAGGTGATCTATGCCGTGGGCGCCCAAACCGACCGGCGGCTCGGCGTCCCTGGCGAAGACCTGGCCGGCAGCTACCCCGCCACCGAGTTCGTGGCCTGGTACAACGGCCACCCCGACTACGCCGACCGCACGTTCGACCTTTCCTGCAAGAGCGTGGCCGTGATCGGCGTGGGCAATGTGGCCATGGATGTGGCCCGCATCCTGGCCCTCTCGCCCGCCGAGCTGGAGCAGACCGACATTGCCGACTATGCCCTGGAGGCATTGCGCCACAGCCAGGTCGAAGACATCTATGTCATCGCCCGCCGCGGCCCGGCCCAGGTGAAATTCACCAACCCCGAGCTGCGCGAGTTGGACGAGTTGGAGGGCGCCGATGTCATCGTCGCTGGCGAAGAACTGGACATCGACCCGCTCAGCGCCGCCTCCATCGCCGACAACCGCGAGGCCCAGACCAACATCGACATCCTCCGCCACTATGCCGAAATGGGGCCTCAAGGCAAAGGCAAGCGCATCCATTTCCTCTTCCTGCGCTCGCCGGTCGAGCTCATCGGCGATGAGAACGGCAACATGACCCACATCCGGCTGGAGAAGAACGAGTTGCGGCCCGACGACCGCGGCGGTCTGAACTCACACGGTCGCGGCGAGTACGAGACGCTGGCGGTGGGGATGGTGATGCGTTCGATCGGCTACAAAGGCGAGCCGCTGCCCGGCGTGCCCTTCCACGCCAAGTGGGGCGTGATCGCGAACGAAAACGGACGGGTGGCCGAATACGGCACGGGCAAGATAGTTCCCGGCGAGTACTGCGTCGGCTGGATCAAGCGCGGGCCGACGGGCATCATCGGCACCAACAAGCCCGACTCGGTGGCCACCGTGCGCCTGCTGCTAGAGGACACCCCCACCATCGCCCCCATCGACGACGACAAGGCCCACCCCGACGCCGTAACGGCGCTGCTGCAAGCACGCGGGGTGCGTTTTGTCGGCTGGGCCGAGTGGCAGATGATCGACGCCGCCGAGGTGGCAGCCGGGGAGAAGTTGGGCCGGCCTCGCCTCAAGATCACCTCCGTTGCCCAGATGTTGGTGACGGTGCAACAGGCCATCGAAGCCGCAACCCTGGACATCCTGATCATCGGCGGCGGCCCAGCCGGGCTGTATGCCGGCTTCTATGCCGGGCTGCGCCAACTCAAGACCCGCATCCTCGAGGCCATGCCGATGGTGGGTGGCCAGCTGTCTGCCCTTTACCCCGAGCTGATCGTCTATGACGCCCCCGGCTTCTTCCGCATCGAAGCCCGCGAGCTGGTCAATGCCCTGCGCACCCAGACCGAACGCTTTGGCGGGATGGTGGACATCTGCTGCAATTGCCAGGCGCTGGCGATCGAACACCAACCAGACGGCCTCTTCACCGTCAAGGATAGCCAGGGACGCACCCATCGCGCCCGCCGGCTGATCCTGGCCACGGGCATCGGCGCCATCACACCGATCAAACTGGACAACACCAGCGTCAAACGCTTCGAAGGCAAGGGCGTCCACTACTTCGCCCGCGACCGGGCCGAATTCCAGGGCAAGCGGGTGCTGATCGTCGGCGGCGGCGATAGCGCCGTGCTGTGGGCGCTCAATCTCAAGGACTGGGCGGCCCAGGTCACGCTCATCCACCGCCAGGACAAGTTCCGGGCCAAAGAGGCCAACCGGGCCGAGATGATGGAACGCGGCATCGAGGTACGCACATTCCACGAGATCAAAGAGATCAAGGGCCGGGGCCGGGTCGAGCAGGTCGTGCTCGTCGATACCAGGAGCGGGGTCGAGAGCGAACTCGCCGTCGATGCCGTCATCCTGGCCCTGGGCTACCGCAGCGAACGCGCCTTTGTCCAGGGGCTGGGCCTGGCGATGGACGGCAGCGGCATCAAGGTCAGCGGCCTGATGCAAACCAGCGTCGAAGGCATGTACGCCGTCGGCGACGTGGCCAAACCCGACAACGGCATCAACTTCCGCCTCATCGCCACCGGCCTGGGCGAGGCCGCCATTGCCGCCAACCACGCCTGCCACAGCCTGCGCCCCGAAAAACCCATCGTGCCCCAGCACAGTTCGATGATGCGTCTGTAACGCCCAAAAAGCCGCATCATGTTTTCGCAAGCGCCGCCGCTGGCCCTCCCACCGGCGGCGCTTCCACATCCTTCGTAGTAACGGCTTCAGCCGTTCCCCTCGTAGTAACGGCTTCAGCCGTTCCCCTCGTAGTAACGGCTTCAGCCGTTCCCCTCGTAGTAACGGCTTTAGCCGTTCCCCTCGTAGTAACGGCTTTAGCCGTTCCCCTCGTAGTAACGGCTTCAGCCGTTCCTCTGCCACGGAAAACGAAACCTCGGCCCCATCCGCTCGCCCGCCGTCACCTCGTCCGTTTCCGCCGGGGCCAGCTCGACGGCCGGGGCAGCCACCTCCGGCGTCCCAGCCACCTCCGGCCCAGGCGCCATCGTTTGGCTGGCTGCATCCGCTCCGCCGTCCCCGGTAGGCGGCTGCTCCGCCTCGACGACCGCTTCCTCCACCGGCGACGGGGCCGGAAGCTGGGGGAGGGGGGCCGGCGCCGGTTCGGGCAGAGCCAGTTGTCCGGCCTCAGCCAGCGGCAGGGCGCGGGCATAGACGCCGGCCAGGATCGACCCGGCCTGCGCCAGCGGCATCTGCCGGCGGAGCGGCGTGTCGCTCTCGTCCCACAGTTCGAGCAGGGCCGGATAATCCCACTCGGCCGTGATCACGCCCTCGGCCAGGGGGCTGCCGATCTCGACCATGACGCCGCTGAAGCGCGGGGTGAAGTCGGAGGGGGCGAAGATCGAGCTGGCGCCGACGAAGGGTGGGGCGTCGCTGCCGCCAAAGGGGTCGGGGCCGGTGAGGAAGGCGACCATGCCGTAGAGCTGGTTTTCCTGGCAGCGGGCCAGCGCCGCCTGGCGAATCTTCTGATAGGTGGCCGGGCGATTGACCGCTGCCATCGTCAGCAGCATGTCCGCGCCCTGATAGGCCAGGATGCGGGCGGGTTCAGGATAGAGCACGTCTTCGCCCACCAGCACGCCCACACGCCCGACCGGGGTCTCGATCACGCCCCAGCCAGCGGCGGCCGAAGCCAGCCCTGCCATCCGGCCCAGCAGCGAAGCTTTGGCTTGCCGCCCCAAGATGCTGCCATCCGGCCCGAAGACGACGCTGACGTTGAGGACATCGCCGGTGTCTGGGCGCACCTCGAGCAGGCTGCCCGCCACCAGGGTCATCTCGTAGTGGCGGGCCAGGCCGGAAAACATGGCCGCATAGGCATCGGACAGCGATTCGGGCATGGCCTGCAACGCCGCGGCCAACGATTTGTGCAGGTCGGCCTGGACGACGCTGGCGGCGCCGCTCGCCATCGCGGCCTTCGCCCGCTCCCACAACCCCGGCCGTGCGCTCAGGCTCGGCCCGGCCGCCCGCAAGAGGTCGTTCCGCCAGCCGCTGAGGGTGGGAATGGCGGCGGCGATGCCGCTGAGTTCGGGGAAAAGGGCCAGGGCCGCCCCCTTGGCCTTGGCCATGCGCAAGAAGCGGCTGAGATAGGCGGGATAGTCATCGGCCGTCTTGGGGACGATGAGGTGATGTTGGATGCAGGCGACGATGGGTCGATCCATGGCAGGGGAAGGAGGAAAGGAGGATGGAAGAAGGTGTATGGGCGGGATTGTAGCACGATTCGGCAGCGGCGGCGATCACAAGAAGCGATGATTGTGAATGGCGAAGTTGCCGGCAGGGGACTTCAAGGATGCGGCCGGGGCGAGGCATGGTTTCAGAACGACTTGGGATGAGGTGCGATGCGGCCTGGATGAGGCGTCCCACTTTTGACAAAGCCCGAACTCCCAGCATATACTTACCCTCCGTGGGCCGAAAGGCCCACACTTTGTGCATTGCAGTCGTCATCGACCCATCTTCCCTCACCCACCTCACTCTGCTACGGCTCCCTAAGCCCCGCCCCACCCTGTGCGGCAGCGAGCGCCGTAGGGAAAGGACACACAGCGAATGTACGCAGTCATCGAGACAGGCGGTAAACAGTACCGCATCAGTGCAGGCGAGCGCCTGGACATCGAACTCATCAAGCAGGCCGCCGGCGACACGGTCGAATTCGACCGCGTCTTGCTCGTCGGCGATGGCGACGCCATCCGCGTCGGCCGGCCCACCGTCGAGGGGGCCATGGTCTCGGCCACGGTGCTCGGTAAGAGCAAAGGCCCCAAGGTCATCAATTTCAAACACAGCGGCCGCACCACCCTGCGCCGCAAAACCGGACACCGCCAACACTACACCCGCATCCGCGTCGAAAACATCGTCGCCTGAGCTCGACGCCAGTAAGCAAGGAATCCCGCAATGGCCCACAAGAAAGGTAGCGGCTCCAGCCGCAACGGTCGCGATAGCAATGCCCAGCGCCTGGGCGTAAAACGTTTCGATGGCGAATTGGTGTCCGCTGGTTCCATCCTGGTTCGGCAGCACGGCACCGCCATCTATCCCGGCGCCAACGTCGGCCTGGGCGATGACAACACCCTCTTCGCCCTGGTTTCCGGTTACGTCAAGTTCGAGCACCACACTCGCACCCGCAAACGGGTGAGCGTGTATCCCGCGGCGGCGGCGTAACCCGGCCATCGATCACAGGTCTGCACAAGACCGGCGAGTTTGCCATGAAAGACAATATCCATCCCAAATACTTTAGCAACGCCATCGTCATCTGCGCCTGCGGCAACACCTGGACGACCGGCTCCACCCGCGCTGAACTGCACACCGATGTCTGCTCGGCCTGCCATCCCTTCTTCACCGGCGAACAGCGCATCGTCGACACCGCCGGCCAGGTCGATCGCTTCATGAAACGGCTGCGGGGCAAGGAAGAAGTCCGAGCCAAGGTGCGGGCCGAGACCGAGATCCGTGAGGCCGAACGCGAGGCCGCCCGCAAAGCCCGCGCCCGCGGCGACGACCCCGAACGCGCCGCCAAGAAAGCGCGTGCGACCGTCCAGGCCAGCCTCGAACAGGACTGAGTCCATCCCACCACCCACTCAGGCAGGAATCCCCCGGGATTCCTGCCTTTTGTTGCCAGCCGGAGGTTGCCATGCCCTACCGCCATCTTCGCCCCAGCAGCGGCTGGATCGAGGTCATCTGCGGCTCGATGTTCAGCGGCAAGACCGAGGAATTGCTGCGCCGGGTGCGTCGCGCCGCCATCGCCCAACAGGAAGTTCAGCTCTTCAAGCCGGCCGTGGATACGCGCTATGGCCTCGACAGCGTGACCTCGCACGATGGTCTGAAGTGGGAGGCCACCGTCGTCGATGATGCGATGGCTTTGCTCCGGGCGGTTGGCAAGGCTACCACGGTCGTCGCCATCGACGAGGTGCAGTTTTTCGACCACGCCATCATCGGCGTCTGCAACGACCTGGCGTACCGGGGGCTGCGCGTCATCGTCGCCGGGCTGGACACCGATTTTCGCGGCGAACCGTTTGGCCCCCTGCCCGCGCTCATGGCCCAGGCCGAACAAATGGACAAGCTCCATGCCATCTGTATGCGCTGCGGCAGCGAGGCCAGCCGCACCCAACGGCTGATCGATGGCCAGCCGGCTTACTACGAAGATCCCATCGTCATGATCGGCGCCAGCGAGAGCTACGAGGCCCGCTGCCGCGCCTGCCATGATGTCCCCCATCGCGGTTGACAACACCCCCGTAGTAACGGCTTCAGCCGTTCATCCGACCACCCGTAGTAACGGCTTCAGCCGTTCTCCATCCCGTCGAGCACAACCGGCCAGCCGTAGTAACGGCTTCAGCCGTTCTTCATCCCGTCGAGCACAGCCTGCAAGTCAGGGGGCAACGGGCTGCTAAAATCCAGATCAGCCTCATCACTGGGCCGCCGGAAACGCAAGCGATGGGCGTGGAGGAAGTGCCTCTCCAACCCAAAACGATCCCTCCGCGGGCCATACACGACATCGCCAACGACGGGATGGCCCAACGAGGCGAAATGAACCCGTATCTGATGGGTGCGACCGGTGCGCGGGTGCGCGGTCACAAGCGTCGCGCCTGAATAATAGTCAATGACTTCGTAATCGGTCACGGCCTCGCGGCCGCCGGTGGGCAACACGGCCATGCGCTGGCGATGGTGGGGATGGCGACCAATGGGGGCGTCGATCCGGCCCCGGGACGGCTCCAGATGGCCGACAAGCAGGGCCAGGTAGGTCTTGGCGATGGTGCGGTCTTTGAACTGCGCCTGCAAATGGCGGTGGGCGCGGTCATTCTTGGCCACCAGCAGCAGGCCGGAGGTGTCTTTATCCAGCCGGTGGACGATGCCCGGCCGCTGCACACCGCCCACGCCCTGCAGATCGGGGCAATGATGGAGGATGGCATTGACCAGGGTCCCGGCCGGGTGGCCGGGCGCAGGATGCACCACCAGGCCCGCCGGTTTGTCGATCACGAGCAAGTCGCCGTCTTCGTAGAGGATGGCGAGGGGGATGGCTTCGGGAGCAAGGGCGCTCGGCTCTGGCAGGGGGCGAGAGTAGGCGATCTGATCTCCGGGCGAGAGACGATGGCTGGCCCTCGCCTGCCGGCCGTTGACCAGCACCAGCCCGTCCTCGATCCACCGCCGCACCGACGAACGCGACTGATCCCCCAGCTGGTCGGCCAGCCATCTGTCCAGCCGCTCGGTGCTGTGGTCATTGACCAGGACTTGCTCGGCCACGGTCGCTCCGCTAACCGCCCCCACACCGTCAGGCGCCGGCATCAGCGCCCTGGTCGGCTGCACCGGCGCGAGCAGCTCGCATCAGCCGCCGCTCGTCGATCCACAACAAGAGCACCAGGAGGATGACGCCCACGACAAGGGCGTTGTCGGCCAGGTTGAAAGTCGGAAAAGCGGCGCGATCCTCGATATGAAAGTAGAGAAAATCAATGACCTGCCCGCCGTAGACCAGGCGATCCCACAAGTTGCCCACGGCGCCCCCAAACATCAGCCCCAGGGCCAGGAAGTGCCAGGAGGAAGTCGAAGCAGGAAGACGGTAGCTGTAGACAAGGATGGCGACGGCGGCAAGCGCGGCGACGATGGCAAAAATCCCACCTCCGCCCCGAAACATGCCAAAGGCCACGCCGGTGTTGGTGGTGTGGATGAGGCGAAAATAGGCGTCCAGGGCCGGAAAAGGCGCCCAGGCGCCAAACAACTCGACGTTGTTTACCACCCAGAGCTTGGTCAGCCGGTCGGATACGATCACGACCAGGCCCACGGCCAGGACAAGGCCGAGAGAACGGAGTTTGGAATTCAAAGGCTCTTTCCTTTGTGGCCGTCGAAATGGAACTGGCCCTGTTCGTAGGCGCGGGGGCCGGTCGAAGCGGCGCCAGCCACCTCGCGCTTGCGCTGGCAGTTCAGGCAAAAGCGGGCGTCGGGCAGGGCCTTGAGCCGGGCGAAATCGATCGGCTCGCCGCAGTTCTCGCAGAAGCCGTAGGCATCCGTCGTCAGCTTCTTCAGTGCGTGATCCACCCGGTGGAGGCGACGCTCGGCGTTGCGCCGGAGGGTCAGGTCGCTCGCCTGGTCGAAGGCGGCGGTGGCGTCATCGGCCAGGTGGTTACCGGCGCCGATGTCATCGTATTCCACTTCGGCGAAGTGGAGGAGGTCGGTCTGCAGTAGTTCGCGCTCTTCTTCGAGCAAGCGACGTAATCGATCATCATCACGGGTCATCATCAGCCTCCGTTGGCTTGATTCGGCCAGGGGGAAGTGCAGCCCCATTGTACGCCGGAGGCGGCGATCTGCCAAAGCAGGCCGCCGCCTGCACCCGATCCAACCGCCCTGCGCCCCACAGCGATGCCGCCGCAGGGCACAGGGGCGGGTGGCGCGGGTCAGGCGGGCGCGAGAGCGGGGACGAAGACCGGCCTCGGCTGGTTGGCGCCAGCGAAGGGGGATCGCTCTTGCCGGCGCTGGCAACCCAGACAGAGCCTGGCGTCGATGACGGCCTGCAAGCGTTCGAGATCGATGGCCTGGCCGCAGCCCTCGCAGAGGCCATAGGCCCCGGCCTCGAGCCGGGCGAGAGCGTCGAGCGCCTGGACCAGCAATCGTTCTGTGTTCTGGCGCAGGGTGAGCTGCGTGGCCTGGTCGAAGGCGGCGCTGGCGTCATCGACCAGGGCGTGTCCGAACCCAAGTTGCGCCATGCTCCAGGTTTCGAAGTGGGCCAACTCGGCTTCGAGCTGGCGGCGCCTTGATTCCAGATCTCGGCGCAAGATGGCGATATGGTGGTCGCTGAGCTTCATCGGCATCCTCCTGCAAGGGGGGCCGGTGTGATGGAGGGGAGCAGCACGACCGGAGGGAAGGTGGCGGCCGGCGGCCTGACCCGATCGCTGGCGTCGGATCTGCGCCGGCCAATTGGTGATGATTCTATGCAAGCATGAGACGGAGGGCTGGACGGCTTCCGGGCGCATGACCCACGGCTGGCCTACGCAGGCTTCACATCTTGGCGCTAAGACCGGTTTCGGGCTATAGTTGCGGTCATGCGAGTAGTGATCCAGCGCGTGAGCCAGGCAAGTGTGACGGTCGAGGGCCGGGTGGTCGGGGCCATTGGCCGCGGCTTTCTCGTCCTGCTGGGCGTCACACACGGCGACGGCCCGGAACAGGTGGCGTGGATGGCGGCCAAGATCGCCGGCCTCCGGCTTTTCGCCGACGACCAGGGGCTGACCAACCTGGCCCTGGCCGATGTGGGCGGGGCGGTGCTGGTGGTCTCGCAGTTCACGCTCTATGCCGATGCCCGCAAAGGCCGGCGGCCGTCGTTCACCGATGCCGCCCCGCCTGAGATCGCCGAACCGCTGATCGAACGGTTCATCGCTGACTTGCGGGCGCAGGGGATCAGCGTCGCCAACGGCGTCTTTCGAGCCGAGATGCAGGTGGCGCTGGTCAACGATGGCCCGGTGACGCTCATACTCGAGAGATAAGGAACAGTGACGATGGACTGGCTGAAACGTGCTTTCTCATCCGGCCCGGCGCTGCCGCCAAGCGATTCCCCGCCCCAACTGGCGTCCGAACTGATCGAAGCCGAAGCAATAGCGGCTGAACTGGTTGACTACTTGCTCAGCGACCGGTTGTTCTGGCAGCTTTCGGTCGAAACGCCGCTCGGCTCGCAACAGCCCAAGATGACGCTGGGCGGGCTGTGGGAGCGGATGAAACATCTGGAAGCGGCAGCGGAGCTTGGCCCTAATGACCGCCAGCGGCTGGCCGCCGTGAATACAGCCTGGGAAGATGCCCGCCGCCGCTATCCCCCCCAGTTTTCCGACAAACTCAAGCGTGAGTTGGAGAGTTATCTCAAGAACTGGCGCTACTTTCTCGACCAATTTGCCCGCGACCCCGAACGCTGGCGGGAGGAGTACGAGGTCGAACTGCGCAACCGCCGCCGGGTGGAACTGGTGCTGCGGCTGCTCGGCCCCGATGCCCCGGCCGGGATCCTCGATGATCTCGCCGAATTGGAAGCGGAGGTAAGTAGGCAAGTAGACAAGTAGACAAGTAGGCAAGTAGACAAGTAGGCAAGTAGACAAGTAGACAAGTTGCGTGCATTCGTTGATTGTTGACTGTTGATTGTTGACTGTTGATTGTTTTATCCGCGTTCATCCGCGTTTATCCGCGTACCAATACCAAAGGAGACAGCAGTGAATTATCGCACTTTTGGCCGCATGGGCTGGCAGGTGAGCGAGATCGGCTACGGCATGTGGGGGATGGCCGGCTGGAAAGGCTCGGACGACGACGAATCGGCCGCCGCGCTTCAGCGGGCCGTCGAGTTGGGCTGCAATTTCTTCGACACGGCCTGGGGCTATGGCAACGGGCATTCCGAGCGGCTGTTGGGGAATCTGGTGCGGGCCAATCCCGGCCTGCGGCTATACACCGCCACCAAGATGCCGCCCAAGAATTTCAAATGGCCCAGCCGCCGTGACTACACCCTGGACGACTGCTTCCCGCCCGAACACATCGAACGTTTCGTCCACAGCAGCCTCAAAAATGCCCGACTGGAGAGCTTCGACCTCATCCAGTTCCACACCTGGGAAGACGGCTGGCTTCAGGATGACCGCTGGCTGCGCAAGCTAGAAGACCTCAAGCGGCAGGGCCTGTTGCAGGCCGTCGGCATCAGCCAGAACCGTTGGGAGCCGGAAAATGGGGTCGAAGCAGTCCGCAGCGGCCTGATCGACGCCGTGCAGGTGATCTACAACATCTTCGACCAAAACCCGGAGGACGAGCTTTTCCCCGCCTGCCGGGCCATGAACGTGGCCGTGATCGCCCGCGTGCCCTTCGACGAAGGCTCGCTGACCGGAACCTTGAGCAAAGACTCGACCTGGCCGGAGGGCGACTGGCGCAATGGCTACTTCGTGCCCGAAAACCTGGCTTCCTCGGTCGAACGCGCCGATGCACTCAAACCCATTGCCGCCGCCGCCGGCCTGTCCCTGCCCGATATGGCCCTGCGCTTCATCCTCAACGAGCCGGCGGTCAGCACCATCATCCCCGGCATGCGCAAACTGCGTCATGTGGAAGCCAACCTGGCAGCCAGCGACGCCGGCCCCCTGCCCGCCGATTTGCACGCCCAACTGCGCCCCCATAGATGGGTGCGCCGCCCCACCTCCTGGTCGCAGTGAGTGACGCCGACTCCGCCCGCCCCACCCGCGCCGAACTCGAGGCCGCCCGCGACCGGCTCGTCCCCGATGTGCTGGCGCCCAACCTGAGCGTGCTTTTCTGCGGCATCAACCCCGGCCTCTATTCCGGCTGGATGGGCCACCACTTCGCCCGGCCTGGCAATCGCTTCTGGAAGGCCCTCCACCAGTCCGGCTTCAGCGACCGGCTGCTCCACCCCCGCGAAGACGGCCTGCTGCCGCTCTTCGGCTGTGGCCTGACCAACTTGGTCTCGCGCGCCACCGCCCGCGCCGATGAGCTGGCTGCCGAAGAACTGCGCGCCGGCCGCCAGCGGCTGGAAAGGGTCGTCCAGACCTGGCAGCCCCGGTTGCTGGCCGTGCTTGGTGTGGGGGCCTACCGCACCGCCTTCGCTCAGCCCCAGGCCGGCCTGGGGCTGCAAGCCGACCGACTTGCCGGCGCCCGGCTTTGGGTGCTCCCCAACCCCAGCGGGCTGAACGCCCATTACAGCCTGGGTGAGCTCGTGGCCTTGTTTCGGGAGGTGCGGGAGTTCGCCTGGGATGGGACGAACTGACGTGCGCCGCTCTCGACGCCTCGCCGCAGCACTCGCCCTTCTTCTCCTGGCTGCGCTCGTCCTCCTGCTCGTCTCCCGCCTCCTCCCGGCCCGCGACCTCACCTGGGAGCGCCTGCAGCGCGGCGAGCCGCTGCGAATCGCCATCGACCCCAGCTTTCCCCCCTTCGACAGCCTGGATGGGGCAGGACAGATGGCAGGCTTCGATGTCGATCTGGCGCGGGAACTGGGCCGGCGGATCGGTGCACCGGTGCAGTTCCAGGCCATTGCCTTCGATGGCCTGGTGGATGCCGTCATCGCCGGCAAGGCCGACGCCGTCATCTCGGCCTTTCCCCTCGACCCGCGCCTCACCGGGGATGTGCGCTACTCCCGACCGTATTTCGAGGCCGGGCTGGTGCTGGTCGCGCCCGCCGGCAGCGCCATCGCCGGGCCGGACGACCTGGCCGGGCGCACGGCGGCGGTCGAGTGGGGCAGCCTGGGCGATGCCTGGGGCCGCGAGCAAGGCATGACCATCGCCCGCAAGGAAACACCGGTCGAAGCATTGGCCGCCGTTGCCCAGGGTGAGGCGGATGTCGCAGTCGTCGACGCCGTGACCGCCGCCCTCTCCTCGCCGCCCGGCCTGACCATCCGCACCCCGCCGCTGCAATCCGACCCTTACGTGATCGTGCTGCCGTTAGCTGCGCCCAGGCTGGCCCATGCGGTGGACGACGCCCTGGCGGCCATGCTGACCGATGGGACCTGGCAGGAACTGGCGAGCAAGTATTTCCCGGTGGCGCCGCTGCCACCCGTCGAATAGCGTGCTTGTCGCCAAACCAGCGCCGAAGTACAATGGGCGCGTGACAACGCTCTCCTATTTTTCCGATACATCGCCCGAAGCCGAGGCCGTGTTGGTGGCTTTGCTGCGGCAGGCAGCGCCGTGGCGCAAATGGGAGATGGTCGGCGAGATGAACGCAGCGGTGCGCCTCCTGGCGCTGGAAGGGCTGCGCCGTCGTTTCCCGCAGGCCGGCGAAGCCGAGCTACGACGTCGCCTGGCCGACCTCCTACTGGGGCCGGCCCTGGCCGAAAAAGCCTATGGGCCGCTGATCGTAACAGCAAGCGATGACAACGCCTGAACCCATCGCCGTGACGCTTCTCGTCGTCGAGGCATTGGAAAGCCTCGGCGTGTCCTATGTGATCGGAGGGTCGTTGGCGAGCACATTGCACGGCATGGCGCGGGCAACGCTCGATAGCGATTTGGTGGCCGATCTGCAATTGCAGCATGTCAAGTCTCTTGTCGCCCTGCTTCACGACAGATTCTATATCGATGAATCGGCTGCGAGAGAGGCAATTCAGCTGCACCGAAGCTTCAACATCATCCATTTGCCTACCATGTTCAAGGTAGACATCTTCATTCCCAAACAACGGGCTTTCGATCAAGCGCAGCTATCGCACCGTGTCATGCACAGGGTTTCTACAGAGCCGGGTCGCTCGATCTACGTCTCTAGTCCCGAGGACACGATTCTGGCCAAACTGGAGTGGTATCGCCTGGGTGGCGAGGTGTCGGAGCGCCAGTGGCGCGATGTCGTTGGCATTGTCAGTGTACAGGGAGATCGACTCGATTGGGACTATCTGCGCCGCGCCGCTTCGCAACTTGGCGTTGCCGATCTCTTGGAGAAACTGGCAGCCGAGTAGTCGATCATTTCAAGCATCGGACCTGTCGGACGCTCGCTTCTCCAGCGCAAACACAGCCGTCGTCGCCAGCAGATTCTTGACCTTGATGATGCGAATCTGGCGGCCGTTCGAGAAATAGACCTCGCGGGTGATTTCCAGCCCGATGCCCTGGGCGAATTGGGCGAAATCGGTGATGCTGAAGGCTTGCCAGCGCGGGGCCTCGTGCCAGGCCCGGGGCAGATCGGGCGCCTGGGGCATGCGGCCGGTGGTTAGCAGGTGCAGGCGGCAGCGCCAGTAACCCCAGTTGGGGAAGCTGACCAAGGCTCGGCGGCCCACGCGCAGCATCTCCTGCAGGATGAAGCCGGGGTCATCCAAGAACGGCAGGGTCTGCGCCAGCACCACATCGTCGAAACTGTGGTCGGGATAGTCGGCCAGACCCTCCTCCAGATGCCCCTGGCGCACACTCAGCCCCCGCCGCACGCAGGCCAGCACATTGGCCTCGTCCAGCTCGATCCCGCGCGCCTTCACGCCCTGGCTGCGGGCCAGGTGCTCCAGCAGGGCGCCATTGCCGCAACCCAGATCCAACACCCGCGCCCCGGCAGACACTAGATCGGCCAGGGCGGCCAGGTCGGGGCGGAGGGCGGAGATCGGAGATCGGAGATCAGAGATCACACAGCCTCCCGCCTCCGTTCTCTGATCTCTGACTCCCGACCTCCGATTTCTGGCCCTCTCACACCTTCCTCGCGCACCAGGCGGTCGAGGAAGCTGCCCAGTAGCCGGGTCATCGTGTCCACCTCCAGCAAGAAAGCATCGTGGCCCCAGGTGCTCTGGATGTCCAGATAGGTCACATCGGCGCCGGCGGCCGTCAGCGCCCGCACCAGTTCTTTGCTATGATAGCTGGGGTACAGCCAGTCGCTGGTGAAGCTGACCACCAGATAGCGCAGGCTGGTCGAGTTGGCGAAGGCGGCGGCCAGTGAGCCGTGCGGCTCGGTCAGGTCGAAGTAATCCATCGCCTTGGTGATGTAGAGATAGCTGTTGGCGTCGAAACGGCGGGTGAATTTGTTGCCGTTGTACTTCAGATAGCTCTCGATCTGGAACTCGGTGACGAACTCGAAGCCAAAACGCTCTCGCTCGTGCAGCCTGCGCCCGAATTTCTCGTGCATCGACTGCTCGCTGAGATAGGTGATGTGCCCCACCATACGGGCCACGGCCAAGCCGGCGTCGGGTTTCTGGGCCTGACCGTAGTAGTCGCCGCCGTTCCAGGCCGGGTCGGCGTAGATGGCCTGGCGACCGACCTCGCTGAAGGCGATGAGCATCGGACTGTGACGGGCGGTGGTGGCCAGGGGGATGCAGGAGACGAGCCGGTCGGGGTGATGCGCTGCCCACTCCAGCGCCTGCATCCCGCCCATCGAGCCGCCCACCACCGCCAACAACCGGCTGATGCCCAGGTGGTCGATCAGCCGTTCCTGCGCCCGCACCATGTCGCCGATGGTGACGACCGGAAAACCGAGGCCATAGGGGCTGCCGCTGGCCGGGTCGAGGCTGGCCGGCCCGGTGGAGCCATAGCAGCTGCCGATGACATTGCTGCAAATGATGAAGAAACGGTCGGTGTCGAAGGCTTTGCCCGGCCCGATGCAGTCGTTCCACCAGCCCTCCAGCGCCCCCTCCTGGCCGTGATAACCGGCCGCATGGGCGCCGCCGCTGAGCGCGTGCAAGATGAGGATGGCATTCGTGCGCTCGGCGTTCAGGCGGCCATAGGTCTCATAGGCCAGCGTTACCGGCCCCAGCGCCGCCCCGCTTTCGAGCGCGAACGGCTCCTCCTGGGCGAAAGTGAAGGATTGGGGGGTAATCACGCCTAGAGAACTGGCCGATTTCGTCGTCTGCATCGTTTGTTCTTATCCACTTGTCAATTTGTCTTCGCCTGCCATTTCGCTGCCAGCGTTGACGAAACCGCTGAAAAACTTTCCTTCAACACTGACAAAGCCGGAAGGCCATCCTTCGAACCAACGACAGCAAAGGTTTGGAAGCCGTGCTCAGGCGCGCCAGGACGAATTGACAGACTCCTTTGCACAGTTGCACTTACATCGACGACTTCCAACCGGTTCTCCTTCTGTTCTGGGACAACTCCGCTTTCCCAAAACAGGTCGGTGGCAGCGCCGACGTCGACCAGCAACACTGTGAAGTCAGCCACTTCGATATCTTCGACATTCACTCTACCAGTGCCTGCCCATTTCAGCAGAAAACCAGGGTTGCTAGATTCAAACCGGAGTGAGGTTGATTCGCCAAGTTGCGCGATCTGTTCCTGAAGCTTCGCCAGGGCCGCGCGATTCGCGTCCACCACAGGTTGGCGCAAACGGAATATGAAACCTCCTGGGTAGAACACAGCCGCCGGAGTGGAAGCGTATTCCAGGTAGATATTGCGACCGCTTGTGATGCGCCGCGAGAGCCACTGAAAACGCGGATGCTGCCACGGCGGAATGGAAACCAGATGGTGAAGAAAAGCCTGCTCCAGATTTATGTGCCAGGTGTGGGCGAAGTTTGCTCTTTCCCACGACTCGGAGAACAGACAACTGTCTTCTTCCACGCGCACATAAAAAGCAGAATAATCCTCGCCATCCACCCAGTAGCCCGCACGAACCACATCTTTCTGGCGATACGCCTGGTGGTACCGTCCTAAGCCAAGATATGGAGGTAAGTTGTAGAATTCAGGTTTAGGCGGTTTGTTCATTGAAGTTCCTATCGGGTCATTTTCTCGTAGTAGCGACTTCAGCCGCTTGACTGCAAGAAACGACTAAAGTCGTTACTACGAGAAGGTTTCTTGTCTACTTATTCCTTGTCTACTTATTCCTTGTCTACCTGTCTACTTGTCTACCTATCTACTTCCCTACCTTCCTACGCCGCCAACGCCTGATCGAGATCCCAAAGGATGTCCTCGATGTCCTCCAGGCCCACGCTTAGGCGCACGAAGTCGGGCGTGACGCCGGCGGAGGCCATCTCCTCCTCGGTCAGTTGGCTGTGCGTGGTGCTGGCGGGATGGATGGCCAGGCTTTTGGCATCGCCGACGTTGGCCAGATGGCTGAAGAGCTTGAGGCTGTCGATGAATTTGCGTCCGACCTCGACCCCGCCCTTGATGCCGAAGCCCAGAATGGCGCCCGCCCCCTTGGGTAGGTACTTTTTGGCGGTGGCGTGGTCAGGATGGGTGGGCAGGCTAGGGTGCATCACCCAGGCGATGGCCGGATGCTGGCTGAGATAGCTGGCCACGGCCTCGGCATTGCGCACATGCCGGTCCATGCGCAGGCTCAGCGTCTCGATGCCCTGGAGCGTCGTCCAGCTGTTGAAAGGCGCCTGGCAAGCGCCGATGTCGCGCAGAACCTGCACGCGGGCCTTGATGATGAACGGCGGCAGCCCCATCCCCAGCAGGTCGGCGTAGACCAGGCCGTGGTAGCTGGGGTCGGGCGTAGTAAAGTTGGCGAAGCGGCCGCTCGTCCAATCGAAGTTGCCGCCATCGACGATGATGCCGCCGATGCTGGTGCCGTGCCCGCCCAGGAATTTGGTGGTGCTGTGGGTGACGATGTGCGCGCCCCACTCGAACGGGCGGCAGAGGTAGGGCGTGGCGAAGGTGTTGTCGATCAGGATCGGGATGTTGTAGGCCTTGCTGATCGCCGACACTTGCTCGAAGGGGAAAACGGCGATGTCGGGGTTGCCCAGCGTCTCGCCGTAGATGATTTTGGTGTTGGGCCGGATGGCGCGTTCGAAGTTGGCGGGGTCGGTGGGGTCGACGAAGGTCACGTCGATGCCGATGCGCGGGAAAGTGTAGTTGAACTGGTTGTAGGTGCCGCCGTACAGCCGGCTGCTGCTGACGATATGGTCGCCGGCGCCGCAGAGGGTGAGGATGGCCATGGCCTGGGCGGCGTGGCCGCTGGCGGCCGCCAGGGCGCCGACGCCGCCTTCCAGGCTGGCCAACCGCTGCTCCAGTACGTCGGTGGTCGGATTCATGATCCGGGTGTAGATATTGCCCAACTCGCGCAGGGCGAACAGGTTGGAGGCGTGCTCGGTGCTGCGGAACTGGTAGCTGGTGGTCTGATAGATGGGCAGGGCGCGGCTGCCGGTGACAGGGTCGGGCTGTTGGCCGGCGTGCAGTTGGCGGGTGGAGAAACCGAATTGGCGTGCGGTGGTCATGGTGTGGGATTCCTTTGGGTGGGTGGTGGTAATTGGTTATTGGGGACTGGTTATTGGTTATTGGTTATTGGCGCCTTACCGATAATAACCAATAACTTTAGTTTCCGCTAAGTGCTGACGTGACAAAGGCGGCTGGATGGTTCATGATTGCAGGAAACCATTCCCACAAGCTCCTGCAAGGAGAGAACCATGCCAACCGCCGTACGAGAG